>NZ_JASJOJ010000019.1:0-77312 GCF_038519165.1 Photobacterium sp. SP02 | reverse complement strand
GACCTGCTACAGACAGGATATTACGCTGAACATCCAGCTTAGCGTTCGCTTGCTGCATCGGACGCAGCATGACGATCGCGAGAACGGCTGTATCCGCAGCAAAGCGCACGCTTTCAGTCAAGACGGCGGTTTGGCCGTGCTGTCGGGCAACATGGCGGTCGACGGCTGTATCGTGAAAACCGCGGGCGTCGATGAAAGCTGCCTGACCTTCAAAGGCCCGGCCGTGGTGTTCGAAAGCCAGGAAACCGCGGTGGAAGGCATACTCGGCGGCAAGGTCAAAGCCGGTGATGTGGTGGTGATCCGTTATGAAGGCCCTAAAGGCGGCCCGGGCATGCAGGAAATGCTGTACCCGACCACTTACCTCAAGTCGATGGGGCTGGGCAAAGAATGCGCCCTGATCACCGATGGCCGTTTCTCCGGCGGCACCAGCGGCCTGTCTATCGGCCACGTGTCACCGGAAGCGGCCAATGGCGGCACCATAGGCCTGATTGAAGACGGCGATCTGATCACTATCGACATCCCTAACCGCGGCATCGAGCTGAATGTGGACGACGCCACCCTGGCACAGCGCCGTGCCGCCGCCGATCAACGCGGCTGGAAACCACTCGACCGTCAGCGCAGCGTCTCCTTTGCCCTGCGTGCCTACGCCAACCTGGCGACCAGTGCCGATAAAGGCGCGGTCCGCGACAAATCCAAACTGGAAGGGTAAGTATGATGAGTGAGGTGACACAGGCCAGAGCTGCTGAGTTTCTCAGCGGCGCTGACTATTTAAGGGAAACACTGCGTGCCCCGGTATACGAGGTGGCGCTGGTCACTCCGCTTCAGGACATGGAAAGGTTATCCAAGCGTTTGGGTAACCGTATCCAGATTAAGCGCGAAGACCGCCAGCCAGTGCACTCATTCAAACTTCGTGGCGCCTACAACATGATGTCTCAGCTGACCGCCGCACAACGCCAGGCCGGTGTGATTGCCGCGTCAGCGGGCAATCATGCGCAGGGCCTGGCATTGTCAGCCCGCCAGCTGGACGTCAAAGCCGTGATTGTGATGCCGCGCACCACCCCGGATATCAAAGTGGAAGCGGTCAAAAGCTTCGGCGGCGAAGTGGTGCTGCATGGCAGCAACTTTGATGAAGCCAAAACCTACGCCATTGAACTGGCTGAGAAGCACCAATTCACCTTTATTCCTCCGTTCGACCACCCGGCAGTGATTGCCGGGCAGGGCACCATCGGCATTGAACTGGTCCAGCAAAACGGCCATCTCAACTATGTGTTCGTGCCGGTCGGCGGCGGCGGCCTGGCCGCCGGGGTGTCGGTACTGCTCAAACAGCTGATGCCGGAAATCAAGGTAATAGGTGTCGAAGCCGAGGATTCCGCCTGCCTGCGTGCCGCACTGGATGCCGGCGAGCCGGTGACTCTGGATCAGGTTGGCCAGTTCGCCGACGGGGTCGCGGTGAAGCGGATCGGCGACGAGACCTTCCGGCTGTGCCAGCAGTATCTCGATGATGTGATTACAGTCAGCAGTGACGAAATCTGCGCCGCCGTCAAAGACATTTTCGAAGATACCCGCGCCATCGCCGAGCCGTCAGGGGCACTGTCGCTGGCCGGTCTGAAGAAATACAGCGAGCAGCATCAGCTGCAAGGCCAGCAGCTGGCATCGATTTTGTCGGGCGCCAACCTGAACTTCCACGGCTTGCGCTATGTGTCTGAGCGTTGCGAACTGGGTGAAAAGCGCGAGGGCCTGCTGGCCGTCACTGTGCCGGAACGGCCGGGCGCGTTTCTCGATTTCTGCCATCTGCTGGGCGGCAGGGCAGTCACTGAGTTCAACTACCGCTACAACGACGATACCCTGGCCAATGTTTTTGTCGGCGTCCGTTTACTGCAGGGGCAGGAAGAGCTGGAAAGCATCATTACCGATCTGCGCAAAGGCGGTTATCCTGTGGTGGATCTGTCGGATGATGAAATGGCCAAGGTACATGTGCGCTATATGATTGGCGGCCGCCCGTCCAAGCCGCTGCAGGAGCGTCTGTACAGCTTTGAGTTTCCGGAATACCCGGGGGCGCTGCTGAAATTCCTGACCACATTGGGCACTCACTGGAATATCAGCCTGTTCAATTACCGTAACCACGGCGCCGACTACGGCCGGGTGTTATGCGGATTTGAACTCGAAGATCATGATCTGCTGTCCTTCACCAGCCATCTGCGTGAACTGGGTTACCAGTGGAAAGACGAGACCGACAACCCGGCCTACCAGTTCTTCCTCGCCCAGTAAGCGAATAGATCAGCAAGCCGGTCCGATGCCGGCCGGAAAGACACAGCCCCGTCTAAACGGGGCTGTTTTCTTTCACCTTTGTCCTTTTCACTATCCCTTCTCACTCCCGTCAGGATTTATCTTTCTGGGTCAGCGCCCGGGTGTATTCCGCCATGAAACCGGCCAGGTTGATACTCTGCTGCAAAATCACATTCCGGGCCGAATGGGGCAGGCGGCTGAAATACTGGAGCAAGCGGTCAATTTCTTCTTTATATTCGCTTTCCAGAATTTCCAATCCTTCATCCCCGTACACGAACCAAGTCAGCGGCCGCTCGGTGATTTCTGAAATCGCCGACAGCAAACGCACTTTGGGCTCGGTTTTTCCTGTCTCCAGGTCCAGATAGGTTTGCCGTGCGACCCCCAGTTGCTGAGCCATGTGTACCTGAGTCAGGCCTTTCCACTCTCGCGCTTCCTTGATCCGCGAGGCGATCTTCGCTTTAGGATCTGTCATCACTACCTCCACCACTGCAATATGTTCCGACCAAACAGGTCAGCATAAAATCAGCCAACTCAGGTGTTATTGTTTTTATAAAAATATCAACAAGTTACAGAAGGGGACATTTTGGGATTGCAAAGCGCAACGCAAAACAGGAAGAATTCAACCAAAGCATCTGATTTCGCAAACAAAAAACGTCACTTCTGTACTAAATCATAGACGCTGGGAGTAGGGGCGAAGGGCAAAACGAACAAAGGCGCCACAATTGACGCCTTTATCTCAGGGCTAAGACAGCCGTGTCTTATTCTACTGTCACCGATTTGGCGAGGTTGCGCGGCTGGTCAACGTCCGTGCCTTTGATCAGCGCCACATAGTAAGACAGTAACTGCAGCGGCAGGGTGTAGAGGATCGGAGCAATGAACTCGTCGCAGTGCGGCACGTTCAGCACTGTCATGGTGTCGTCGCTGGCGAAGTGGGCATTCACATCGGCAAACACATACATCAGGCCGCCACGGGCACGCACTTCCTCGACATTCGACTTGAGTTTTTCCAGCAGCTCGTTGTTCGGCGCCACCACAATTACAGGCATGTCGGCATCAATCAGGGCCAGCGGGCCGTGTTTCAGCTCACCGGCGGCATAGGCTTCAGCATGGATGTAGGAAATCTCTTTCAGCTTGAGCGCACCTTCCATCGCAATCGGCGACTGCTCGCCGCGGCCCAGGAACAGGGCGTGGTGCTTGTCGGCGAAATCTTCGGCCAGGGCTTCAATGTCGTCCGCCATCGCCAGTGTCTGCTCAATTTTGGCCGGCAGGCTTTGCAGTGCCGCCACCAGCTTGGCTTCCAGCGCATCATCGATGGTTTTACCGCGACCAATCGCCGCCACCAGCATCAGCAAGCCGGCCAGCTGCACGGTAAAGGCTTTGGTGGATGCCACACCGATTTCCGCGCCGGCTTTCATCATGTAAGCCAGGTCGGATTCACGCACCAGCGACGAGCCGGGCACGTTGCAGATGGTCAGGCTGGCCATGTAACCCATTTCTTTCGCCAGACGCAATGCGGCCAGGGTATCGGCGGTTTCGCCCGACTGGGACAGGGTGACCAGCAGGCTGTTCTCATACACGTGTGATTTGCGGTAACGGAACTCGGAGGCAATCTCGACGTTGCAGGAGACGCCCGCCCACTGCTCCAGCCAGTAACGTGCTACCAGGCCGGCGTGATAACTGGTGCCGCAGGCAATGATCTGTACATGTTTCACTTTCTGCAGCAGGGCTTCGGCGTTATCGCCAAAGGCGGATGCCAGCACCTTACCGTTTGCCAGCCGGCCTTCCATGGTGCGCTGCAGCGCCACCGGCTGTTCGTAGATTTCTTTCAGCATGTAATGGCGGTACTGACCTTTGTCACCGGCATCGTGCGACACTTCCGATTCTTTGATCTCACGCTCAACCGGCTCACCCTGCTTATCGAAGATGTTCACTTCAAACCGGGTCACTTCCGCAACATCCCCTTCTTCCAGAAACGCAAAACGGCGGGTCACCGGCAGCAGGGCCAGCTGGTCAGAGGCAACAAAATGCTCATCAACGCCATAGCCGATCACCAGCGGGCTGCCGGAGCGGGCCACCACAATCCGGCTCGGATCACGGCTGTCCATCACTACAGTGCCGTAGGCACCTTCGAGCTGAGACACTGTCTTCTGCACCGCTTGCAGCAGGCTGTCGGCGCTGCGCAGTTCCCAGTCCACCAGGTGAGCAATCACTTCGGTATCTGTTTGCGAAACGAAACGATAACCGCGTTCGGTGAGCACAGTGCGCAGCGATTCGTGATTTTCGATAATGCCGTTATGAACAATCGCGATGTGCTCGCCGGACACATGGGGGTGAGCATTGGTTTCAGAAGGTTCACCGTGTGTGGCCCAGCGCGTATGGGCAATGCCGGTGCCGCCGGACAGCGGGTTGGCGGCTACGGCGTCAGCCAGCTCCTGCACCTTACCCAGACGGCGAACTCGCTGCAGGGCATTGTCGCTGTCTACCACAGCCACACCGGCAGAGTCGTAACCCCGGTATTCCAGACGGCGCAAACCTTCAATCAGAATGCCAGCCACATCGCGTTGGGCCACCGCCCCGACGATTCCACACATAGAAAATACTCCTGAAAAAATTAAGATTTATACTTTGACGGCGGCGCAGATCACCTGCACCCCTTGCTGTTCAATTTCTGCCCTGGCAACCGAATCCAGACCTTGATCGGTGATCAGGGTGCTGATGCTGTTCCACGGCAGTTCAAGATTGGGGATTTTGCGTCCGATTTTGCTCGATTCGACCATCACCACCACTTCACGGGACACTTCTGCCATCACCCGGCTCAGGCCGATCAGTTCGTTGAACGTGGTGGTACCGCGAGTGATATCAATGCCGTCGGCACCGATAAACAGCTGGTCAAAATCATAGGAGCGCAGGACAGATTCGGCGACCTGACCCTGAAATGCCTCGGAATGCGGATCCCAGGTGCCCCCTGTCATCAGCAGGGTCGGCTCGTTTTCCAGCTCATTGAGGGCATTGGCGACATTGAGTGAGTTGGTCATCACTATCAGGCCCTGCTTGTCTCCGAGCAGGCCGATCAGCGCGGCCGTGGTACTGCCGCTGTCTATGATAATGCGGTTATGATCGCGGATACGGGCTGCAGCAGCCTGGGCGATCGCTTGCTTTCGAATCGAAACTTCCGGTTCATGACCCGCCGCCACAATCTCTGAGGGCATGGCAATCGCCCCGCCATAGCGGCGCAGCAGCAGACCGGCTTTTTCCAGCGCAGCCAGATCTTTACGGATAGTCACTTCGGAGGTGGCAAATTGCTGGGCCAGCGCATCGACACTGACTTCGCCCTGTTCATTGACCAGAGCGACAATGGCATGGCGTCTCTGCTGGGTGTTTCGTTTCGACATGTAAGTTTTACTTATTATTTAAGTTTCGAATTGAAACCAAATATAGCAAACCAAAAGAAGTAAGATCAAGAAAATACCAAGATGACAGCCGATAAGCTGGGCGGCAAGCTGAGTTTACGGCAAAAAAAAGCAGCGCCTGAGCGCTGCCTGTCGGTTAGCCGTTTCGGGTTATTTTTGCTTTTCCGGCCGCTTCCAGCCTTTGATTGTCCGGGCCGGAGCGCGAGTGATCACTAACTCACCGTCACCCACATCGCGGTTAATGGTAGCGCCGGCGCCGATAGTGGCACCCTTACCGATTTTCACCGGGGCGATCAGCTGCGTGTCTGAACCGACAAAAACATCGTCTTCGATTTCAGTCCGGAACTTATTCGCCCCGTCGTAATTGCAGGTGATGGTGCCGGCACCGATATTGACCCGATCACCGATTTGCGCATCGCCCAGGTACGTCAGGTGACTGGCCTTGGAGCCTTTACCGAGGCGGGACTGCTTCATTTCAACAAAGTTACCGACATGGGAATCACCCACCAGCTCAGCGCCCGGGCGCAGGCGGGTAAAGGGCCCCACAGTACAGTCTTCGCCAACCGTCGCCCCTTCGATAATGCTGTAAGGGCGCACCAGGGTATTATCATCGATTTCGCAGTCAATCAGCACCGAACCCGCACCGATCACCACATTGTCGCCCAGGGTGACATGGCCTTCGATGATGACATTGACATCAATTTCGACGTCCTGGCCGCACTGCAGGGTACCGCGTAAATCAAAACGGGCCGGGTCACGCAGCATCACGCCTTGTACCAGCAAACGCTCAGCCTGAAGAGACTGGTAAGCACGCTCCAGACGCGCCAGTTGCAGGCGGTTGTTCACGCCTTCCACTTCGACCGCTAAGGCCGGGTGGACCGCCTGGATATGACGACCTTCCGCATGGGCCATGGCAATCACGTCAGTCAGATAATATTCACCCTGCGCGTTGTCGTTTTTCAGCTGGCTCAGCCAGCGCTTGAGATCACCGCCATTGGCGACCATGACCCCGGTGTTGATCTCACGAATGTGCTGTTGTGCTTGCGTGGCATCTTTTTGCTCCACAATAGCCACAACGGCCTCATTTTCACGCACGATGCGGCCATAACCGCTCGGATCATCCAGTACCACAGTCAGCAGACCAATACCGCCTTCTGGCTGGGCCTGGAGTAAGTTCTCCAGCGTCTCGCCACTGATCAGGGGCACATCGCCATAGAGAATCAGGACCTGCTCATCATCACCAAAATCACCCGATGCCTGATTCACGGCATGACCGGTGCCAAGCTGCTCAGCCTGAAGTACCCAGTTTACGGATTCTTCCGCCAGACGTGCCTGCATCAGATCGCCGCCATGGCCATACACCAGATGAATATTCGCGGCACCCAAATCACTGCAGGTATCGATTACGTGTTTTACCATCGGCTTACCTGCCAGCGTATGAAGAACTTTCGGCAGAGCAGAATACATGCGGGTACCTTTACCCGCGGCCAGGATCACAGCGCTGAAGCTCATGAATCAGTGTCCCTTCTTGTCAATGTGGTAGATATCTGGATGCATTGTATCGGCTCGCTGCGTCCGATATAAGTCTTTGTCGATCATTATTGACACAGCAGACACAGACAAACCGCGGCTTTGTGAACTCAGCCAAGACATTTCACCGCCAGTCGGGCGCCATTCCACCGCCCGCAGGCAAAAAAAAAGCGACCCTGAGGCCGCTTTTTTGCACAGATACCTGATTAACGCTTACGCCTGGTCAGCTCGATCACTCGAAGCTGGGCGATTGCTTTCGCCAGGTCACTGGCCGCTTGGGCGAAGTCGATGTCGCCATGCTGATTGTGGATACGCTCCTCAGCCTGACGTTTCGCTTCTTCAGCCTTGGCTGCGTCCAGATCAACACCACGGATTGCCGTATCAGCCAGGACAGTAACTGCACCAGGCTGCACTTCCAGCATACCGCCGGAGAGGTAAATGACTTCCTCGCCACCGTGTTGTTTCACGATCCGAACCATTCCTGGCGTGATAGCGGTCAGCAGCGGGGTGTGGCCTGCGTGAATACCCAGTTCACCTTCGCTACCGGTCACCTGGATATTTTCAGCACGACCAGAGAAAAGACTCTTTTCTGCGCTTACTACGTCCAGATGGAAAGTTATCGCTGCCATATCGCCTCCTGTTCAGCTTACAGCTTCTTCGCGTTTTCCAGTGCGTCTTCGATCGCGCCGCAGTACATGAATGCCTGCTCTGGAATATCATCGTATTCGCCAGCCAGCAGGCCTTTGAAGCTGCGCAGAGTATCTTTCAGAGGAACATAGATACCAGGGTCGCCAGTGAAGACCTGTGCTACGTGGTAAGGCTGAGTAAGGAAACGCTCAATCTTACGTGCGCGGGCAACAGTTTGCTTGTCGTCTTCAGACAGCTCGTCCATACCCAGAATTGCGATGATGTCTTTCAGCTCTTTATAACGCTGCAGGGTGCTTTGGACACCACGTGCAATGTCATAGTGCTCCTGACCAACCACCAGAGGATCCAGCATACGTGATGTAGAATCCAGTGGGTCGATCGCTGGGTACAGACCCAGAGAAGCGATCTGACGAGACAGTACAACCGTCGCATCCAGGTGGGCGAACGTGGTCGCTGGTGATGGGTCAGTCAAGTCATCCGCAGGGACGTAAACGGCCTGAACAGAGGTGATAGAACCCGTCTTAGTCGAGGTGATACGCTCCTGAAGAACACCCATCTCTTCTGCCAGTGTAGGCTGATAACCTACTGCAGATGGCATACGGCCCAGCAGTGCTGATACTTCAGTACCGGCCAGGGTATAACGATAGATGTTATCGATGAACAGCAGTACGTCACGGCCTTCATCACGGAACTTCTCAGCCATGGTCAGGCCAGTCAGTGCAACGCGCAGACGGTTACCCGGTGGCTCGTTCATCTGACCGTAAACCATTGCTACTTTTGATTCTGCTGGATTTTCCAGGTTTACAACCCCGGCTTCCTGCATCTCGTAGTAGAAGTCGTTACCTTCACGGGTACGCTCACCCACACCGGCGAATACCGACAGACCTGAGTGTTTCAGGGCGATGTTGTTGATAAGTTCCATCATGTTGACGGTCTTACCTACACCCGCACCACCGAACAGGCCGATTTTACCACCCTTAGCGAATGGGCAAACCAGGTCGATAACTTTCACGCCGGTTTCCAGCAGTTCAACCGCGTTAGACTGCTCTTCATAGCTAGGTGCTGCACGGTGAATCGCGTAACGCTCTTCTTCACCGATCTCACCGCATTCGTCAATAGGCTGACCCAGAACGTTCATGATACGTCCCAGAGTCGCTGTACCTACCGGTACTTCAATTGGTCGGCCTGTATTTTCAACAGTCAGACCACGACGCATACCATCAGAACTACCCATGGCGATACCACGAACTACGCCGCCACCCAGCTGCTGCTGAACTTCCAGTACAAGCGTACCTTTTTCTTTGGCATCAACGTGTAGGGCATCATATACCTGTGGTACAGAGTCCTGTGGAAACTCTACGTCGACTACCGCACCGATGATCTGTACGATCTTACCTGTAGCCATCGTTAATCCTCTAAACTTATTAATTCTTTGCCTTAAACAGCGGATGCACCGGAAACGATTTCCGACAGCTCTTGTGTAATCGCAGCCTGACGGGCTTTGTTGTACACAAGTTGCAGTTCGTCAATCAGATCACCTGCGTTATCCGTTGCCGCTTTCATCGCAACCATTCGGGCCGCTTGCTCACAGGCAAGGTTTTCGACCACACCCTGATAGACCTGAGATTCGACATAGCGAACCAGCAAGGTATCCAGCAGAGGTTTAGGCTCAGGCTCATAAATGTAGTCCCAAGCATGGCTGCGTTTCATTTCTTCGTCTTCTGACTTAGGCAAAGGCAGCAATTGATCGATCACTGGCTGTTGAACCATGGTGTTAACAAACTTGTTGTACACCAGATACAAACGGTCCAGCTGGCCCTCATCATATTTCTTCAGCATCACACCTACGGTACCGATCAGCTCATCAACAGAAGGCTTATCGCCCAGACCTGTTACCTGAGCCGCAACACGGCCGCCGTAGTTGTTAAAGAAAGCTGTAGCTTTAGCACCAATCAGCGCCAGTTCAACCTCAGCTCCCTGATCTGACCATGACTTCATCCCTGCGATGGCTTGTTTGAACAGGTTCACGTTCAAACCGCCACACAGACCACGGTCAGTTGAAACAATGATGTAACCTACGCGCTTGGCCTCACGCTCCTCTAAATAAGGATGCTTATATTCGAGGCTACCAAGGGCGATATGACCGATCACTTTGCGCATTGTTTGTGCGTATGGACGTGATGATTCCATAGCGTCTTGCGATTTACGCATTTTAGACGCCGCAACCATCTCCATCGCTTTAGTGATCTTCTGAGTGTTTTTCACACTACCGATCTTGTTACGTATCTCTTTTGCGCCGGCCATCGTTACTCTCCTTGAGCTGGTGATCGCATGCGATCACCAACCAATTACCAAGTCTGGGTCGCTTTGAAATCTTCAACCAGTTTCACGAACTGGGCTTCAATTTCATTGTTCCACGCACCCGTTTCATCAATTTGAGCTACCAGCTCAGCAAATTGACTCTTGGCGTAAGACAGTAACGCAGCTTCGAAATCTGCCAGCTTAGTCAGCTCAACATCTTTCAGGTAACCTTTCTCAGCAGAGAAAATCACCAGCGCCTGTTCGAAGACAGACATTGGCGAGTACTGCTTCTGCTTCATCAGCTCAGTGACTTTCTGACCGTGGTCAAGCTGACGCTTAGTCGCGTCGTCCAGATCAGAGGAGAACTGAGCAAAGGCTGCCAGTTCACGGTACTGAGCCAGTGCAGTACGGATACCACCAGACAGTTTCTTGATGATCTTGGTCTGAGCAGCACCACCTACACGCGATACAGAGATACCTGGGTCAACCGCTGGACGAATACCAGAGTTGAACAGTTCTGTTTGCAGGAAGATCTGACCATCGGTGATCGAAATTACGTTAGTCGGTACGAACGCAGAAACGTCACCCGCCTGAGTTTCGATGATTGGCAGAGCAGTCAAAGAACCCGTCTTACCTTTCACTTCACCGTTAGTGAACTTTTCTACATACTCTTCGCTGACACGAGCAGCACGCTCCAGCAGACGGGAGTGGAGGTAGAAAACGTCACCAGGGAAGGCTTCACGGCCTGGTGGACGGCGCAGCAGCAGAGAGATCTGACGGTAAGCTACAGCCTGCTTGGACAGGTCATCGTATACGATCAGGGCATCTTCGCCGCGGTCACGGAAGTATTCACCCATGGCACAACCAGAGTATGGTGCCAGGTATTGCAGTGCTGCTGCTTCAGAAGCAGACGCCACCACAACGATAGTGTTCTTCAGTGCACCGTGCTCTTCCAGTTTACGTACCACGTTGGCGATAGTGGACGCTTTCTGGCCGATAGCGACATAGATAGAGTAAATACCAGAATTTTTCTGGTTGATGATGGCATCGATCGCCAGGGCAGTTTTACCAATCTGACGGTCACCGATGATCAGCTCACGCTGGCCACGGCCGATTGGAATCATTGAGTCAACCGCCTTGTAACCAGTCTGAACAGGCTGGTCAACAGATTTACGGTCGATTACACCCGGTGCGATCACTTCTACCGGAGAGAAAGTATCGGTCTCAATCGGACCTTTACCATCAATCGGCTCACCCAGAGTGTTAACCACACGACCCAGCAGGGCAGGGCCGACAGGCACTTCCAGGATACGACCGGTTGCGGTCACTTTCATGCCTTCCTGAAGGCTGGCATATGGACCCATGACAACAGCACCTACCGAGTCACGCTCAAGGTTCAGTGCCAGTGCGTACAGGCCGCCTGGAAGTTCAATCATTTCACCTTGCATGACATCTGCAAGGCCGTGGATACGAATGATACCGTCGCTTACAGAAACGATGGTGCCTTCGTTACGCGCTTCACTGGCAACGTTGAAATTTTCAATCCGTTGCTTGATCAGTGCGCTAATTTCCGTGGAATTAAGTTGCATGCTCCAATTCCCCAAATCAAGACTGCAAAGTATCGTTCAGACGGGCAAGCTTGCCTCGTACTGACTGATCGATGACTAAGTCTCCGGCTCTAATTACAACCCCGGCAATCAGGGTCTCGTCTACACTGCAGTTCAGCTTAACCTTGCGCGCCAGACGCTGTTCCAGCTTACTGATGATTGCACTCATTTGACCTTCGTCCAGGGTGACCGCAGAGATCACACTGGCTTCGATGGTTTTTTCCAGTTCATCTTTCAAGAACAGGAACTGAGTACAGACTTCAGGAAGAATTTTCAGGCGTCCGTTTTCGGCCATGACCTTAATCAGGTTCTGACCGGCGTCGTTGAGTTGCTCGCCGCACACTGACAGAAAGATTTCCGTCAGCTTGTCTGCCGCAAAACCACCATCCAGTACATCCAGAATGGTGTCGTTTTTAGCGACTTCCGAAGCAAAGGTGAGCATTTCTGACCACTGGGCCAGCTCACCTTTCTCAACCGCATAATCAAAGGCTGCTTTAGCGTAGGGGCGTGCGATAGTAGTCATTTCCGACATGGTGCTTGCCCCTTCTATTACAGTTCTGCAGTGACTTTGTTAAGAACATCAGCATGAGCGTCTTTATCGATAGTACGCCCAATGATTTTCTCAGCACCAATCACAGCCAGAGTTGCAACTTGTTTTCTTAGGTCATCGCGCGCGCGATTACGTTCTGCATCAATTTCAGCACGACCTTGAGTCAGAATTTTTTCACGCTCGGCCGTCGCTTCCGCTTTGGCCTCTTCGATGATTTGAGCTTTACGCTTGTTAGCTTGCTCAATCAGTTCAGTTGCAGTACGTTTTGCTTCTTTCAGTTGATCAGAAGCATTTGCCTGCGCCAGGTTGAGATCTTTGGCAGCGCGATCCGCTGCTGCCAAACCGTCAGCAATTTTTTTCTGACGCTCTTCAATCGCTTCCATAATTGGTGGCCATACATATTTCATGCAGAAGACCACAAACAGGAAAAACGCGATAGCCTGACCCAGTAATGTTGCATTCATATTCACAACGGCATCTCCTTAAACAGGGTAGCTATGGGTCCGTTACGTTCGTGGATTAACCAGCCAGCTGTCCAACGAATGGGTTAGCGAATGTGAATAGCAGAGCGATAACGATACCGATCATTGGAACCGCATCCAGCAGGCCTGCGATGATGAACATCTTAACTTGCAGCATAGGAGCCATTTCAGGTTGGCGAGCAGCGCCTTCAAGGAACTTACCACCCAGCAGGGCGAAACCAATCGCAGTACCCAGGGCAGCAAGACCTACAATGATGCCCACGGCAATTGCAGAAAAGCTTAGTAAAGTTTCCATCACTATCTCCAGTTTATTGTTGTCGGCCTAAATGCCAGTAAATAAAAAATAAAATTGTTTACGTATTAATGATTGTCTTCGTGAGCCTGAGACAGGTACACGATAGTCAGCATCATAAAGACGAAAGATTGAATCGTAATGACCAGGATGTGGAAAATTGCCCACGGAACCGAGCCCAGCCATTGTGCCCACCACGGCATCAGCGCCGCGATAAGAATAAACACCACCTCACCGGCGAACATGTTACCGAACAGACGCATGCCGAGAGAAATAGGCTTCGCCAGCAGCGAAACTACTTCCAGTAGCAGGTTGAACGGAATCATAACCGGGTGATTGAACGGGTGCAGTGCCAGTTCTTTGGCAAAACCGCCCAGGCCTTTGATCTTGATGCTGTAGTAGATCATCAATGCAAAGACACCCAGCGCCATTGCCATGGTGATGTTAACATCAGCTGACGGTACAACCTTCATATAAGGAATACCAAGCCAATGCTCCGCCGGATACGGAATGAAGTCGATTGGAACCAGGTCCATGACGTTCATCAAGAAAATCCAGCAGAAAATCGTCAGAGCTAGCGGAGCTATCAGCGCGTTGCGGCCATGAAAGGTTTCTTTAACGCTGTTGTCAACGAATTCCACCATTATTTCCACAAAACACTGTAGCTTACCCGGCACCCCTGAGGTTGCCTTCTTCGCTGCCAGACGGAACAATCCCAGAAAGATCGCACCGGTCAAAACAGAAAAGAAAAGGCTGTCGATGTGTACCGCCCAGAAACTTCCCTCGGCCACCAGACCCAGCTTATCGGTTGATAAGTTTGTCAGGTGGTGAGTGATGTAACTGGAAGGTGTAAGCGCTTCACCTGGCGCAGCCATAACTCATCCTATTTGTTGTTGTTAATGAATAAAACCGGCGCACAGATATTAATACCCAGAGCCAGCAAATAGGTCAGCTTGAGGGGAACAAGTTCCACCTCGACATACAGGTAGACAAGGGAAAACAAGATGACTGTAATGAGGATTTTCAGCACTTCTCCGCCGTAAAATGACGCCATCACCAGACGGGCCTTCGTGGCCCCGCCGAAGAGAAAAGCGCACACAGAAAAAGCGGCGTTAGCTATCACAAAGATGCCGCCACCGATAAGTGCAGAGATTCCCCAGTCAACATTGACAGCAAACACTGCCATGATTGCCGTTGTCAAAACGACGCCAGATTGTAGTAACAACAACCGCTTCGCCAATTGGCGTCCCGGCCTGACTAGCGTCGAAACCATGTATTCATTCCTCGAGTCCGTTCCACTACACATACGTCGTGCTGGGAAAACTGCGAAAATTATACGGTTCATTAGATTGAATGCAATCTAATCACAATAAAAAAACAGTTAGAATTTATAACACATTATCCTGATCACGCAGTGGTCATTTTTACGGCAAAAATAGTAAGAATCCGGTCACACTTCTGAACTTAACATTGCCAAAAGTTGCTGTAACTTCTGGGGCTCGTCAAAATTTATGATTATTTTACCTTTACCGCTTTTGCTTTGGTTAATCGCCACCTGAGTGCCAAATTGCTCACTCAGACGATTTTCCATCGCTTCAACCTTGGGATCAACAGAGACAGGGGCGACCTCAGGGGCAGGGGTGAGCAGTTTTTTCACCAAACGCTCGGTATCCCTTACCGTCAGAGATTTCGCCACGACGGTGTGAGCCGCTTCCAGTTGCTGTTCAGCAACCAGTGACAGCAATGCACGGGCGTGACCCATTTCCAGCTGCCGCTGGGCCAGCAACCGCTTAACCTGTGGCTCCAACTGGTTTAAACGCAGCAGGTTAGACACAGCAGCACGGGATTTGCCGACCGCTTCGGCAATTTGCTGATGGGTGAGGGAGAATTCATTCTGCAATCGCTCCAGCGCCTGAGCTTCCTCAATGGCATTGAGATCTTCGCGCTGGATGTTTTCAATCAGGGCAATCGCGACGGTGGCACGATCATCCACGTCTTTGACCAGACAGGGAACCTTAGACAGGCCGGCCTGACGTGACGCCCGCCAGCGACGTTCGCCGGCGATGATTTCATACTGTTGCGGGGCCAGTTGGCGAACCACGATAGGCTGGATCACCCCCTGAGCACGGATAGAATCAGTCAGTTCTGCCAGCGCTTCTGCTGACATATCCTGACGTGGCTGATACTGACCCGGTTGCAGCTGACTGACCGGCAGTTCGCGCAGCGCGCCTTCGGCCGGTACCGTTTCTTCCTTGCTGACAGCCTCTGCGGCCTGTTGTCTCTCACGGGCCACCGAACTGGTGGCCAGCAGTGCATCAAGGCCTTTTCCCAGGCCTCGTTTATTCATGGTCATGCTTGTTTACGCCTCTACCTGAGCAGGTTCCCGCGCGGTTTCCTCACGACGAATCATCTCTCCGGCCAGCGCCAGGTACGCCTTGGCACCGCTGGAGGTCTTATCGTAGTACATGGCCGGACAGCCATGACTCGGGGCTTCGGCCAGACGCACATTGCGTGGGATCACGGTGCGGTACACCTTATCACCAAAATGCTTCTTCAGTTGCTGGGACACTTCATTCGCCAGCCTGTTGCGCGGATCATACATGGTGCGGAGCAAGCCTTCTATCTTGAGATCGGCATTGACCACGGCTGCCAGCTTGCTGATGGTGTCCATCAGGGCCGTCAGGCCTTCCAGGGCGAAATATTCGCACTGCATAGGCACCAGGACAGAATCCGCCGCTGTCATCGCATTGATGGTCAGCAGGTTGAGGGAAGGGGGACAGTCGATAAAAATAAAATCGTACTTATCCCGTACCGGTTCCAGCGCGGTACGTAACCGCACTTCGCGGGCAAACACTTCCATCAGTTTGATTTCGGCAGCAGTCACATCACCGTTGGCGGCTACCAGATGATAGCCCCCGGCATTTTCGGTGATCACGACTTCTGAAAACGGGGTTTCTTCGACCAGAAGCTCATAGGCCGTGGCATCAACCTGATACTTGTCGACACCGCTGGCCATGGTGGCATTCCCTTGCGGGTCGAGATCAATCACCAGCACTTTACGCTGGGTGGCGGCCAGTGACGCAGCTAAATTGACACAGGTTGTGGTTTTACCCACACCACCTTTTTGGTTGGCAACAGCTATGACTTTTCCCACGAAACACCCTCGTTAATTCATTCCTTTGCCGTCAAGAGTACTAAATGACGCGCCCCCTCCAAGTCGGGGACATGCAAAGATTTGACCTCACTCACAGAACACCAGCTCGGCAGTTCTGTCAGTTCCTCTTCAGTAACCTGGCCTTTGAGCGCCATAAACTGACCTTGCGCAGCAGGCAGATGACGGCACCAGTTAACCATATCAGACATGGACGCAAATGCCCGGCTTAGTACAGCATCAAACCCCTGTTCTGGGATAAAGGCCTCTACCCGGCTTTGCACAGGTGTGACATTGTCAATCTTCAGTTCATGGATAACCTGACGGATAAAACGTATCCGCTTACCCAGACTGTCGAGCAGGGTAAATTGCTTCTCGGGCAGCATGATGGCCAGCGGAATGCCCGGCAGGCCAGGCCCGGTACCGACATCAATAAACCGCGTTCCCTGCGACAGGTAAGGACTGACGGCCAGGCTGTCCATGATGTGCTTGACCAGCATCTCATTGGGATCCCGGACTGACGTCAGATTATACGCTTTGTTCCACTTGTGCAGCAGGCTAACATAGCCCACCAGTTGCTCAAGTTGCTGTTCTGTGACCTTGAGTTCAGTTTTTGCAATCAGCTGTGCCAGACGCTCTTTCACGCAGCCACCTCCGAGTCGCCTTTTTTCAGCAGGCCGTGTTTTTTCAGGTACACCAGCAGCAGCGAAATAGCCGCCGGGGTTACGCCTGAGATACGCGATGCCATGCCGATAGTCGCAGGTTTTGCGTCATTCAGCTTGGTAATCACTTCATTGGACAGGCCTTTCACTTGCTTATAATCCAGATCAGCCGGCAGTTTGCTCTGCTCATGACGCAGGGATTTTTCCACCTCTTCTCTTTGGCGGTCGATATAGCCCTGGTATTTAACCTGGATTTCGACCTGCTCGCTGGCTTCGGCATCGGCGCTGGCCGGGCCAAACGGCGCCTGAGCCGTCAGTTGCTCGTAGGTCACTTCCGGGCGGCGCAGCAGATCCTCACCACTGGCTTCACGGGTCAGCGGGGTTTTCAGAATCTCATTGATCGTCGCTGCGTGCTCTGAGCCCGGGTGGATCCAGATGTCTTTCAGGCGCTGGCGCTCCTGCTCAATGGCGTTCATTTTTTCATTGAAACGTGACCAGCGTGCGTCATCAACCAGACCAAACTGGCGACCCAGTTCGGTCAGACGAATATCGGCGTTGTCTTCACGCAGCAACAGACGATACTCAGCACGCGAGGTGAACATGCGGTACGGCTCTTTGGTACCCATGGTCGACAAATCGTCAATCAGTACACCCAGATAAGCCTGATCGCGGCGCGGGCTCCAGCCTTCTTTGTCCTGTGACTGCAAAGCAGCATTCATGCCCGCCAGCAGCCCCTGGGCAGCGGCTTCTTCGTAACCTGTGGTGCCATTGATCTGGCCGGCAAAGAACAGACCACTGATAAATTTGGTTTCCAGCGTGGGTTTCAGATCACGCGGATCGAAGAAATCGTATTCAATGGCGTAGCCAGGGCGAATAATGCTGGCATTTTCAAAGCCTTTCATTGAACGGACAATCTGCATCTGCACATCAAACGGCAGGCTGGTGGAGATACCGTTCGGATAGAGTTCGTGCGTCGTCAGGCCTTCCGGCTCAATGAAAATTTGGTGACTGTTCTTGTCGGCAAAGCGCATCACCTTGTCTTCAATCGACGGGCAATACCGTGGACCAATACCTTCAATCACACCGGAATACATAGGGCTGCGATCCAGGTTATTGCGGATCACATCATGGGTTTTTTCATTGGTGTGGGTAATAAAACACGGGATCTGACGCGGATGATCTGAGCGTTGACCCAGGAAAGAAAACACCGGGGTCGGGTTATCACCATGCTGGGCTTCCAGCTGGCTGAAATCTACCGTGCGGGCATCGATTCGTGGTGGCGTACCGGTTTTCAGACGATCGACACGGAAAGGCAAGGCACGTAAACGATCCGCCAGGGCGATCGACGGAGGATCGCCGGCACGGCCGCCGCTGTAATTTTCCAGTCCGATGTGGATCTTGCCGCCCAGGAAGGTGCCAACGGTTAATACCACGCTACGGGCACGGAATTTCAGACCCATTTCGGTCACCACGCCCACAGCACGATCCTGCTCGACGATCAGATCGTTAACCGCCTGCTGGAACAGCATCAGATTTGGCTGGTTTTCTAACGCTTCACGAACCGCGGCTTTGTAAAGTGCCCGGTCTGCCTGAGCACGGGTTGCACGTACGGCCGGGCCTTTTGATGAATTCAGGGTACGGAACTGAATTCCGCCTTTATCAATGGCTTGCGCCATGATACCACCCAAAGCATCCACTTCTTTTACCAGGTGGCCTTTGCCGATCCCGCCAATCGCCGGGTTACAGGACATCTGGCCCAGGGTATCGATATTATGGGTCAGCAACAGGGTTTTCTGACCCATGCGTGCTGCTGCCAATGCGGCTTCCGTTCCGGCATGACCGCCACCAACTACGATGACATCAAAATTTTCCTGGTAAAACATGAAATTACCTCAGGTGATCAATTAGCCATTCAATTTGCTTGAAGCAAAGGGGGGATATTCTACCTCGTTTCCAGGCAAGAAAGAATCACTCTTGGCGATCACATGATCAGGCGCTGAGATCCTAAATATATATAAGATCTTTTTAAGAAGATCTCTTATTAGATCTACTATTAGGATCGCCCGATCATGTGGATAAGTGGCTTTTGATCCTAATGATCATGGTGTTAGGAAGGATCACTTCTTGTTAGGTGTGTGGGATCTTCGCAAGGATTACCTGGGATCTAAATGGCACTTTATCCACAGGGGCTTAATGATGATCAAGTTGTTCATTGGATAACAAGTGGTTGATCACCGTTTAGATCTATAGTTATACACAGAAGAAAAATAAAAAACTGGCGTAATTGGGAGTAATTTTCGCCAGTCGAGAAGGTTTAAAGGAAGTTTTTCCAGCCGTCCAGCCAGATTTCAGCCGGGTCTTCTGGTACAGGATCCTGAGAAACATCGATGTCGAGCCGTTCACCAAGACGCTGGGCGCCCAAATCGGCCAGCAGTTGATCCAGCTCTTTGCCTGCCTGGCAGAAAGTGTCGTAACTGCTGTCGCCAATGGCCACCACACCGTATTTCAGCGCGCCGAGGTCGGGCTGCTGATCCTTCAGCTGGTTGACAAAAGGCTGAATATTATCGGGGAATTCGCCTGCACCATGGGTTGAGCAAATCAGCAGCCAGATATGGTCTGCATTCAGCTCCTCCAGGGCGGCCTGGTTGAGGGTTTCGGTGTCGTGACCGGCGTCGGTGAGCAGTTCGGCCAGGTGATCGGCAACATATTCCGCGCCGCCGAGAGTGCTGCCTGTGATCAGGGTAATGGTCGCCATAGGGGCCTCTTTATATAGACAAATGTCAGAACGGCTGAATTGTACTCTGAGTTGGCGATAAGAAAACCCCTGGAAAAATGTGCCTGTTGTCCGCCTTTTAGCGCCGCTGAGCTGTGACGGGTCAGTGTACAGTCAGGCATCCGGCTGGGTCGGGAAGGGGGCCGGCGACGGCCAATACCAGCATACACACGACATTGTTATTTATTTTAGTCTATTAGCTCAGTTACCAACAGCTAATCCCAAGGATCCTCTGTGCTTGATCGTCCTCAAAATGGCAGTTATCAACGGCTTTTGATCGCAGCCGACCCCCAGGATCTTGTACCTGCAGCACTGGCCACTGTGGCTAAACAGGATCACCGTGCTGATCATTGCAGTGAGGTGAAAAAAAAGCCCCGCCAGTCTGGCAGGGCTGTGTGGTTGGCGCTGTCGGCTTTATTTGCCGATACAGAAACTAAAAATGTAAAAACACTCAAAGTGTTAGAAAGCTATTGGCGCACATGTGGAGTGCAACCTTTTGTTAGGTTTTGCCATGGAAGAACCCATTTTAGGCGATTTGCAGCATTTTTAAAGTGGGATATCTGGGAAAGTGGGACAAAATTATTATCTGTATTGTTACTCATTTTGAAGTTTGTTCTATCAGTGCAAACTATTGATTTTAAATAATAAATTAACGAATCCTCTTGCGTTTTTCTGCCTCCATGCGAATCTTTATAAAGCAGGAGGTAATCATGAAAAAATACCCGTCTTTATCATTAATCGCTTTATGTGTGTCCTTGTCAGGTTGTGCAGCCGGGCCTCGTTATTATGCTCAAGATGAATCTCGGGCGTTGAATTTAGCGCGAGCCGGGGGCATCTACGATTTGGATTTGAGAGATTCCCACGATGGTACCCACTCTTATAGCAAGGGTATGTTGGTTCCATTGCTTGATCTTGCTAGGCTAACTACTTCATTTGATGATCCGCTTCGGCGTCTTTCAGGTACGCAGACGTTCGCGTTTAACGCTACCGATATAATGATGACACCAGACAATCCCTCGGCTAGACCAAGTCTAATGGGATGGATGCCCGCATCTGCTGCTACCTCAGAATCTCAGGCTTATGAGAAATACGTGCATCTTGTCGATCAGGCTATCCAGCATGTGGCCGATGATATGGCGTTGAATGTCACTAAACTGAGTAATGTAGAAACGCCAGAAATTGATGGCCATCCCATGATTCTTTGGTCTGTTGAAAGCGCTGAGCATGGATGCGGTATTGGTCAATGTGCAGTTGCTTACAACATTACGACTCCTTATCTCTGGAAGAGCCCGCTCTACATTAAAGATGGTGAGTCAAAAAGCTATAACATCGCTGCTAATCACCTGAAGAACTATTCTCGTTTTGTTTTACGCCAGTCAGGCCCAAAAGACTTTCCAATTGATGAGTTTTATAGAGCCGTCAGTGCTGCATTGCCATCGTGGATGGTGATCTATTACCCACCAAACCAAGTGGTTCAGGATGGCCAATCTCTCCCATATCCAGTGCTGTATGAGCAAGGGGAACAACTGCTGTTTAAGGAGCCTGCATTATGAAAAGTGAATATCAGGAGCTAGACAATATTGTTCTGGCGATGGATGAAGTCCAAACGGACCCCGTAATTCTTACTTACCTGATCAGTCATCTATTGACGAGAAATTCGGTGTTTCATCAGCCTAGAGTGGGATGTGTCAAATGCAAGAGCACGGGAGAACTAGTCTATCCCCATAGCTGGATTGAGCTTCTAGGCGGTTGGACTGTTGATCTCAGACTGAATCAGGCTTTCAACACGTTCGACCGCTACCCGCAAGGCATTTTCGAGCCATCATCCTACCGGAACCTTCAGTATATCGGTATGCCCCTTACCGTGCCCGAATTCGAACCATCTGAACTCGATGAAATGACTGATTTTATGTTTTCCAAGTTATTCAGTTTGCAAGGAATGGATATTCGAGTGAGCGGAGGTAGCTATGACTGCATTTGAGTGGGGAATGCTTGGGTTATTCCTATTTTTTAGTTTGGTCACCTTCTGGTGTCTTTACAGCTATAGAGCCAACAAGAAACTGTCAGGCCAAGGCAAACCTCAAGCTGAAGAGCGGGAGGGAAAACATGAGTCAAAATCTCAAAAATAACTTAGTAAATATAACGTTGCTTGGTGTTCTGCTACTCGGATTGATGCTGGCTCAAGACTCTGGATGGGGATTCTTGCTCGCTGCTTTGCCATTGGTCATTTGGTGCTTTAAAGCTTTCACATTTATCCAACTCAGATGGTGGTTAGCTGTTCCTTTTTGGTGTGCACTGACTTATCTCTGTTGGCAAATGTCCTTGGCACTTTGGGCTGGCTATCTATTCGTTGCGTTTGTCAGAAATATAATGGAGTTGAATAGAGCCTACCCAATGCCAAGTCGTCATAAGCGAATGAAACCTGATATTTCCGTTTTCCCGGATAGTTTTGATTACGACTACCGAAACCATATTGGGTTTGATGACTGATTTTGGGCCCTGAGCTGGTTCCTTTTGAGTACACATCAACGGAACTAGCCATTAAACAATTTTTACTATCAACAGAACCACCTAAAACAGACCAGAGATAAAGTACCACTTATAACAGACCGTGGAGACCAAGATGTTCATTCGAGCTTACCTTCGCGCATCAACCAAAGAACAAAATGCTGAACGGGCTTGTGAGTCCCTGATTCAGTTTGCTGATCAGCATGGCCAGCGAATCGCCGCTTTTTATATTGAGAATGTTTCTGGTGCCACGTTGCACAGGCCTGAGTTGATGCGTTTGATTGCCGAGTCAGGCGAGGGGGACATTGTGCTGGTTGAACAAATCGACCGCCTGGCACGGCTCAAACAAGGTGATTGGGAGACGTTGAAACAAAAGTTGGCCAGCAAACGCTTAGCCATTGTTTCACCGGAACTTCCCACCAGTTGGCTGGCTTTACAACAACATAGCGAAACTGACTTTACCGGCGCTATTTTACAGGCGGTTAATGCCATGATGTTGGATATGCTCGCGGCGGTTGCCCGCAAAGATTATGATGACCGGCGACGTCGTCAATCTCAGGGGATCGCAAAAGCTCAATCTGATGGGAAATACAACGGGCGTCAACCAGATCTCAAACGACACCAGCACATAGCTAGCCTATTGAAGACCGGCCATAGCTATAGTGACATTCAGGATATGTTGGGGTGTTCGCGGCACCTGATTGCAACTATCTCGAAGAATATCGGTTGTACAGAGCAGTAATTCCACTACTTTCTGCCGTATCATTTTCTTGATTACGGCAATTCAAAATCCTCACACTGATAATCTGTTCTGATTACCCTAAAAAATTACATTTCAACTCAAATAAGTTGAGAAAAATCATAATCGTGATAGGGTAAGCTGTAGTGACTACCCTAAGTTTTAATGGTTAAAAATCATACTTCAATCAATATGTTGTGATTGAACTTTTCAATGTAATAAAACGCAAATGTGTGAATACTCTCGTGGAGAAAGCATGATCCGCTGCCACCTTGCCCGTTTAATGGGCGAACATAAAATGCGTATTAGTGATGTGATGCGCGAAACCGGCCTAAGCCGCACCACCATCACACTACTTTATAAGGAAACCGCGCTAAAAGTGGACCTAGACGCACTAGATAAGCTGTGTGATTTATTTAACTGCAACATACAAGAACTGCTAGAAAAATCGCCTGCGGAATCCGTAGGAAATGAGTAAACAATGACCCTAATTAACATCAAAGACCTCGAAGCACACCTTTGGCACGCAGCCCATATCATTACCGGGCCTATCGATGCTTCAGACTACAAAACCTATATTTTTCCGATCCTCTTTTTCAAACGTATCTGCGATGTGTACGACGAAGAATATCTCGAAGCAATGGAGCAAGTGGGTGACGCTGAGCTCGCCAAAGGCGATATGTTCCATCGCATCCAAATTCCTGAATATTGTCATTGGAGAGATGTCTTTTCCGAGACCAAAGACATCGGCCAGACATTAAAAGATGCTTTTCGCGGCATCGAATTGGCTAACCCCAAGCTACATGGAATCTTCGGTGATGCCAGTTGGACCAACAAAGAACGTTTATCAGATGAACTGCTTGCTACCTTGCTCAACCATTTCAACAAGGTAAATCTTGGAGTGGCGTCCGTTCGCAACGACGACATGGGCCGGGCATACGAATATCTGATCAAACGCTTTGCGGATAAGGCCAACAAAAAGGCGGGGGAGTTTTACACTCCTCGCACTATTGTTCGCTTGATGGTCAATATTCTTGACCCACAAGCAGGTGAAGGCATTTATGACCCTGCGTGTGGTACTGGTGGCATGCTGCTGGAAACCATCCACCACGTTAAAGAAAACGGCGGCGATCCACGCCTGCTAAAAATCAAAGGCCAGGAAAAGAACCTGACCACAGAAGCTATTGCTCGCATGAACCTCTTTCTGCACGGCCAGGAAGATTTTGACATTGTCCGTGGCGATACGCTGCGAGAACCTAAATTCCTCAAGCATGACCGTCTAGAAACCTTTGATTGTGTTATTGCCAACCCGCCATTTAGTTTGAAAGAGTGGGGATATGATAACTGGAGTGCTGACCCTTATGGCAGAGCGAAATATGGTTTAGCCCCTAAAACCAACGGTGATTTTGCTTGGGTGCAACATATGTTTGCATCTTTGAACGAGAGTGGTCGCATGGCGGTGGTATTGCCACACGGGGTGCTATTCCGTGGTGGTGCTGAAGGTAAAATTCGCGAGAATTTACTCAAAGAAAACCGAATTGTCGCTGTCATCGGCGTTGCTTCTAACCTGTTTTATGGCACCGGTATTCCGGCTTGTATTTTAGTGCTGCGCAAACAAAGGCCTTTAGCTCACCAAGATCACGTGCTGATCATCAATGCTGAAGAGATTTTTACCAAAGGCCGGGCACAAAATACCTTGTCAGAAACCCAAGCGGACGACATTTATGATATTTATCGGCAGATGCGCACCAAAGGCCCTGAAGCTGATGACATCGAAGGCGTTGCGCGTTGGGTTCCCCATAGTGAAATTGAAGAAAACGACTTCAATTTAAATATTGCACGTTATGTACAAAAACCGCTTGAAGAAGAAACCATTACAGTGGAAGAGGCGCTAAAAGACTTCCAACAAAAGCTGGCCGCTTTAGAGCAAGCTGAAAATGAACTGGAAGCACTGCTGATCAAGGAAGGGTTTGAACTATGAGCAAAAAGCTCACTGTGATGGTGTCATCCACAGTTTATGGCGTAGAAGAGTTGCTCGACCGCGTATATTCACTACTAACCGCCTTTGGTTATGAAGTTTGGATGTCGCATAAAGGCACAGTGCCGGTATCGTCCAATGAAACCGCCTTTGAAAGCTGCTTAAAAGCAGTAGAAAAATGTGATCTGTTTTTAGGCATCATTACCCCACAATATGGCAGTGGCGTTGATGCAACTGGCCTATCTATTACCCATAAAGAGATGAAAAAAGCCATCGAGCTCAATAAACCTCGCTGGTTTCTAGCGCATGATCAAGTTGTGTTTGCGCGTCGCTTATTAATGGATTTAGGTTACAAAACCCAAGAACAGCGCTCAGAATTGACATTGCGCAAAGGCGCATCGTCCATTTCCAATATCAAGGTGATTGACTTATACGAAGACGCCACCATGGAACAACTGCCACTGGATGATCGCCAAGGCAACTGGGTACAAAAGTTCGATCGCGACGACGACGCCAACCTTTTTGTGGTTGCGCAATTCTCTCGCTATCAAGACGTAGAGCAGCGCTTGACCGAGCATTTTCAAAATGTCAGTCAAGTGAGCGCCTCAGTAGGAGCAAGCCATGAGTAAAACGGCCGCACAACTCAAGCAACTACTATCGTTGGGCGAAAACCAAACCCTTGAATACCTTACAAGCTGCGAGTTAAAACACTGCGGTCCGCAAGTTTGCGCCTTTTTAAATACCCAAGGCGGTTACCTGCTATGTGGGGTTGATGATAAAGGCCAAATCAAGGGCGTAGAACAGGCCGTGCAAGTGGCTGAACAGCTCGAAAGCCAGCTTAAATCGGCCATTCAACCGCCAGTACTGTTTTCGGTAGAAGTACAGCAAGTCGAAAATAAACAGTTATTAGTGGTTGAAGTGCCGGCCGGCAAAGACATTCCTTACGCCTTTAATAGTGATATCTACATTCGTGCCGGCGAGCAAACCCAAAAAGCCGATGTCGATACCATCCGCGACATGGTCATGCGCAAGCAAGTAGAACCTACCCGCTGGGAACGTTTGTTCTCGTCAGAACTCGACGAACAAGGTTTATCAGCCAGTGCTTGTAAAAAACTGCTATCCGCCAAACGCATTCCCAAAGAAGTCGCGCAAGCCGAACAAGGCTTACTGCACCAGTTGCAATTGTTATCGCTGGCCAAATACGGCCGCTTAACCAATGCCGCCGATGTTTTACTGGCCAGTGCGCCGGGTAAACGCCATCCGCAAGCCCGCGTGCGTGCGGTGTGTTATCGCCATAAGGCCGACGACGAATATCAGGATTTACAGCACCTCGATGGCCCAATGGCCGATGTGATCGAGCAGCTGATTACCTTTGTGATGCGCAATACGCCATCGCGCGCGCGTTTTAGCAGCGCCAACAATCAGCGCGAAGACATCCCCATGTACCCAGAACAAGCGGTACGCGAAGCCATTGTCAACGCCTTTGCCCACCGCGATTACAGCAACTTTGCCGGGGGCATTAAGGTCGAAGTCAGCCCCGCGCACCTGAAAATTTGGAACGCCGGTGCGTTTCCGCAAGGCATCGACGAGCACAAAATTCAGCAAGGCCATATTTCGGTACTGCGTAACCCCGACATCGCCCACGGCTTATACCTGCAAGGCTATATGGAAAAGCTTGGCCGCGGCAGTGTCGTCATTCAACAAGCTTGTAATGAAGCGGGGCTACCCGCGCCAAAATGGCACTCCGATAGCACCTCCGGCGTGACCTTGACCCTGTTCGCCCCGGAAGTTACCCCGGAAGTTACCCCGGAAGTTACCCCGGAAGTTACCCCGGAAGTTACCCCGGAAGTTACCCCGGAAGTTGCGAAGCTTATACGGGCAATAAAAGGTGAGCGTTCACGCCTGGAATTACAGGAATCCTTGGCCTTAAAAGATGCCGAACACTTCCGAAAAAATTACTTAAACGCAGCAATGGACCAGTCGCTGATTGAAATGACCATTCCGGAAAAACCAAGAAGTAAATTGCAAAAATACCGTTTAACCGCGCTTGGCCAGCAGCTAAAGCAACAAGTACAGCAGCAACCAAGCGATAAGAAGACATCATGAGCGCATTAAATAAGAAAAAATTAGAGGATTTACTCTGGGGTGCCGCCGAGTTTTTACGCGGCCAAATCGACGCCTCAGACTACAAGCAGTACATCTTCCCGCTGCTATTCTATAAGCGCCTGTCGGATGTGTATTTAGAAGAATACACCGAAGCCTTGGAGATCCATGAAGGCGATGCCGAATACGCCGCCATGCCCATGTTCCACCGTTTTGATATTCCCAAAGAAGCCCGCTGGGAAAAGGTGCGCCACACCAGCAAAAACATTGGTGAGGCCATTCAAAACGCACTGCGTTTAATTGAAGCCAACAACCCGCGCTTACATGGGGTGTTTGGTGATGCCCAGTGGACCAACAAAGAGCGCCTGCCCGATCACCTGCTATCTGATCTGATTGAGCACTTCAGTAAAATTCCGCTGGGGATTAAATCGGTCGCTCAGGATGATCTGGGTGAGGCTTACGAGTACCTAATCAAAAAATTCGCCGACGACTCCGGCCACACCGCTGCTGAGTTTTATACCAACCGTACCGTCGTGCATCTGATGACGCGCATCATGGGCTTAAAACCTGGTGAAACCGCTTATGACCCCACCTGCGGCACCGGCGGTATGCTGCTTAATGCGGTAATGGATCTCCGTTCTCAAGGTAAAGAGTGGCGTTCTGTACATTTACACGGGCAAGAGGTTAACCTGCTTACCTCCGCTATAGCCCGTATGAACATGTTCCTGCACGACATTGAAGAATTTGATGTACTGCGCGGCGATACCCTGGCGGAACCCAAGTTTATTGAGAACGACCAGCTCAAGCAGTTTGATGTGATTTTCGCTAACCCGCCTTACTCCATCAAAAAATGGAACCGCGATAAATTCGCTGCCGACCCTTATGGCCGCAACCTCTACGGCGTACCACCGCAAGGCTGCGCCGATTATGCGTTTTACACCCACATCATCAAAAGCCTAAAGCCCGACACTGGCCGCGCCGCGATGCTCTGGCCACATGGCGTGTTGTTCCGCGATTCCGAGCAAAGTATTCGCAAACAGGTAATCGAGTCAGACATTATCGAAGCGGTGATTGGCCTTGGGCCAAACCTGTTTTACAACTCGCCGATGGAATCCTGCGTGGTAGTGCTCAATTGCAATAAGCCAGCCGAGCGCCTTAACAAGGTGTTGTTTATCAATGGTGTGGAGAACGTAACCCGCGAGCGCGCCCACAGCCGCTTATCGGATGAGGATTTGGCTGTGCTCTGTGAAGCTTACTTTGAACCCAATAAGCAAAGCGATATTACCGCATTGGTCGATATTGATACCCTTAAAGAGAACCTCTACAACCTATCGATACCTCTCTATGTGCAGGCACAAAACAATGGCGAAGTACACGATATTGAACATGCCATCGAGGCATGGAAAATTAGCCGGGTTCAATTGAAAAAGCAGACCAATAAATTATTTAAAAGCCTAAAAGAGCTTGGGTTTGAAGTTAGCGGTGAGGAAGTGCAGTAATGAGTGATAAACAAACCATTAAATTTGGTGATATTTGCCGCGAAGTAAAACTCACTACCAAAGACCCTATTGCCGATGGCTATGAGCGTTACATTGGTTTAGAACACTTGGATTCTGGCTCACTCAAAATTAAACGCTGGGGAATGATTGCGGAAGATAACCCAAGCTTTACCCGAGTATTTAAGAAGGGGCATATCCTGTTTGGCAAGCGTCGCCCTTATTTAAAAAAGGCTGCGATTGCTGAGTTTGATGGGATTTGTTCTGGAGACATTATTGTACTAGAACCAAAACCCAACTCCTTGTTATCAAAAGAACTGGTTCGTCATTTAGTTCAATCTGAAGCTGTGTGGAACTGGGCTGTACTGAATTCATCAGGATCGTTATCACCAAGAACAAAATTCTCTATTCTATCGAAACTGGAAATTTCCGTTCCATCGTATCCGCAAGAAAGTTGTCTCAATATTCTCAGAGATGCAGAAAGCGCTTTGATCGCTTCAGAAGCTGTAGTTACGCAGCTCATTCAAGCTAAGACCGCTACAGCCTATTCCTTAATGCTTGAGGGAAATTGGTACCGAGAATTATTTGGTAAAGATCCGGCTTCCATACCTGAAGGATGGAAGTTTTTAACTGTAGGCGACGTCCTCAATGATACTCAATATGGGCTATCGGATTCTCTCGAAGCTCATGGTCGTTACCCAGTACTTAGAATGATGAATATTACGAATGGTTACGTTGACCCTAACGATCTGAAGTATCTGGATTGGCCTAAGGAAGACGCAAGCAAGTACATTCTTAATTATGGCGATATTGTATTCAATAGAACCAACAGTATGGAATGGGTTGGAAGGACCGGAATATTTGAACTTGATGGCGATTATCTATTTGCTTCATATTTAATCCGGTTAGTGGCAAATGAGAAGAAGCTTACTCCTTATTATTTAACGCAGTTCTTAAACCTTCCTTTAGTCCAATATCGGCTAAAGGCATTTGCTACACCTGGTGTTAGTCAAGCAAACATCAACCCAGGTAGTTTAAAAAGTTTACCTATCTTGGTTCCACCATTAAATAGAGTGAAAGAAATTGAGAAAGTACTCCGAGAATTTGACAGTGAATTGAATGTAGCCAAACAACATCATCAGAGAATGCTTCAGTTCATGGAAGGTATTAAATCAAAATATTTTGAGCAGGTTACTTAATGTTTAACGAACAAACCGTCACAGAAAATGGAATTATCGACCGCTTAAAAGGGTTAAGCGGCGTAAAGTGGACTTACTGCCACGGTGAGAGCCTGCCTAAACAAGCGCAGGATATCTTCGTTGACGAGTGGCTAAAAGACGCGTTGTGTTCGTTAAACCCTGATATCGCCAAACAACCAGATTACGCCGATGAAGTGATTTACAAACTGCGTGGCGTGGTGCTGGAAGCGCGTCATACCGGCCTGGTAAAAGCTAATGAAAATTTTCATGAATGGTTAATGGCCGAAAAAACCTTACCCTTTGGTGAGAATGGCGACCATATCACCATCAACCTGATTGATTTCGACAATATTGATAACAACCACTTTGTGGTGTCGCAACAGGTGCACTATATCGCGGCCACCGAAGTGTATTTTGATATTGTGCTCTATGTGAACGGCATTCCCTTGGTGGTGGGCGAAGTGAAAACCGCTACCCGCCCGAGTGTGACCTGGCAAGACGGCGCCGCCGATTTTATGGGTGGTAAAAAGCACTATTGGAAGAACGTTGAACCCTGCTTTGTGCCCAACCTGCTGTGTTTTGCCAGTGAAGGAAAAACCTTTGCTTATGGCGCCATCAACGCCCGGGTAAAAGATTGGGGCCCTTGGCACAATACCGACCTGCGCGATGACATTTTGCCCGGTTTGGCATCGGTGCTGGACAGCTGTGAGGGCTTGTTAAACCCGCAAACCTTATTGCAGTTGCTGGAATCTTTCGCGCTGTTTTCAACGGTTAAAACCGGTAAGAACACGCCACCCAAGCGTATTAAAATTCTTCCGCGTTACCCACAGTTTGAAGCGGCCAAGCAGATTGTTGATCGTGTGCGCAAAGGCTACCCGAAAAAAGGTCTGATCTGGCATTTCCAGGGTTCGGGTAAATCGTTATTGATGCTCTACTCCGCCAAAATGCTGCGCAGTGATAACGCCCTGAAAAACCCCACCGTATTGATCGTGGTAGATCGTCGCGACCTGGACAGCCAAATCAACGAGACCTTTGGTGGTGCGGATGTTAAAAACCTTATCAAGGTACAAAGCTGCAAAAAGCTCGGCGAGCATATTGAGCAAGACAGCCGCGGTATATTAATTACCACCATCTTTAAGTTTAAAGATGTCGAGATAGACGATAGCAACCCCAACGGCCTGAACAACCGCGACAACATTATTGTCTTGGTGGATGAAGCGCACCGCACCCAAGAAGGTGGCTTGGGCGAAAAAATGCGCTGGGCTCTGCCACAAGCGCACTTCTATGGTTTAACCGGTACACCGATTTCCGGTATTGACCGCAATACCTTTAAGCTATTCGGCGCCGAGGATGATCCAGGCCGCTATATGAATCGCTATAGCTACAAGCAGTCAATCCGCGATGGCGCTACCAACCCTGTGAAGTTTGAACCCCGCTTGGCCGAGCTTCGAGTAGATCGTGACGCTATCAACCAAGAATTTGAGCAACTGGCCAAAGACAACAATCTCGACGAAGAAGAAAAAGCGGCGCTGTCTAAACGCGCTGGAAAATTAGCGGTGATGCTCAAAGCGCCCAAACGTATGGCTGCCGTCAGTGCCGATATTGCCGAACATTTTACCAGCCACGTTAAGCCGAAAAAGATGAAAGGCATGGTGGTGGTGTACGACCGCGAAGCCTGCGTGCAGATGTACTACTTGCTGGGTGAAAAGCTCGGCTTTGATGCCGTTGAAGTAGTGATGAACGTCGACCAAGCACCCGTAAAAACCGAAGAAGGCGGTAAAAAAGACAAGCTCAATAAAGACTGGCGTAAGTGGCACGACGATTTAGAACTGCCGATTAAACAAGCAGATTTTGAGCGTTGGCAGCAGATTGATGCCGAAGACCAAACCCAGAAAGACTTAATCGAAAGCTTTAAAGACTCCAAGCATCCGTTGCAGCTGATCATCGTCACCGCCAAGTTACTTACCGGCTTTGACGCGCCTATCTGCTATTGCATGTACTTGGATAAACCGCTGCGCGACCACACGCTGCTACAGGCCATGTGCCGCACCAACCGTTTGTACGAAACAGACGATGTGCGCAAAGACATGGGCCTTATCATTGATTACCTTGGCGTGTTTGAAAACCTGCGCACTGCGCTGGCCTACAACCCGGAAGAGATTGATGGCGTGGTAGAAGGCATTGAAGCCTTTAAAGAATTATTACCAGCCCAACTGAAAAAGTGCCTAGACTTCTTCCCCAATGTGGACCGCACCCTAGAAGGCTTCGAAGGGATAATGGCAGCGCAAGAGTGCCTGCCAACCAATGAAAAGCGTGATGAGTTCGCCGCCAGCTTTGGCGTGCTAGCCAAGCTATGGTCAGCTATCAATCCAGATCCATTCTTAAGTCCGTTCAGAAATGATTATAAATGGCTGGCGCAGATTTATGAGTCAGTACGCCCAGTAGGCCAGACCGGTGCTTTGGTGTGGGCCGCGCTCGGCCCTGAAACCATCAAGATGATCCACGAGCATACCGACATCAATCGCATCCGCGACGATATCGACGAACTGATAATGGATGAACACGCCATTTTCACGCTGACGGACAAAGAACAAGAGCAGCGCGCCAAACGCTTAGAAATTGACTTGATGGGCCGATTACGCGGCAGTAACGAGCCGAAGTTTGTCGAGTTAGGTGAACGCTTAGAAAAACTGCGCCAAGACTACGAAGCCGGTGTCATCAAAGCTATCGATTGGTTAAAAGGCCTGTTAGATGCGGCTAAAGACACGGTGCAAGCCGAGCGCGAAACCGGCGAGCATGTGGTGACCGAAGAAGACAACAAGCAGGCCTTAACCAAACTCTTCTTGGAAACCCGCCCAGAAACCACGCCGAAACTAATCGGCGATGTGGTAGAGCAGATCGACAAGATCGTTAAAGCCACCCGGTTTGAAGGCTGGCAAAACTCCAACAGCGGCCCGCGCGAAATCCAAAAGGCGCTGCTGGTAACACTTGCCCAGTTTGGGCTGGGCAAAGAGAAAGAGCTGTTTGCTAAGGCGTATGGGTATATAGAAGAGCATTATTGATGGTAGCTTGCCACCGAGTGAACAACGACAAGGAGGTTTATAATGCTAAAGAAAATTCAGCACATTAAAAAGCTTGGTGTGTTTGACGATTTTAGCTGGGATAGTGAAGTTAAAAACAAAGGTGGTGCCGTTCAGAACTTCGTTGATATCAACATCATCTATGGTCGAAATTATTCCGGTAAGACGACACTATCGCGTATTGCGCGTGCTCTAGAGACCGGCGCTTTATCAGATAAATATGGCGCGCCCTCGTTTCAACTAAAATTTACTGACAACTCAGATGTAACACTTTCAGCCATATCCACCCACGGTAAGAACATCCGTGTATTCAATGAAGATTTTATTAGAGATAATCTTCGTTTTATCACGAATCCAGACGACAGCATTGAACCGTTTGCCATTTTAGGTGATGACAATAATAAGATCGAAAAAGAGATCGAAGCTCTTGAAGCAGAGCTGGGTTCTAGTATTGAAGGGCAAGAAACGGGTTTGTTTGCCGACAAAAAGCAGGCCACAGTTACATATAACACAGCCGTTAGATCCCATAAGCAATCGAACGATAACCTAGAAAAACAACTTGGTAAAAAAGCAACCGATCAAAATATCGGCATTAGATATAAGCCTGAGCGTTTTGGTGACCAAAACTACACCATTACCAAATTAAGAGCCGATATTACAACAGTAAGTAATCCAAATTTTCAGCAGTTAAAATTAGAACAAGTGGCCGAGCACGAAAAGCTGATTGATGAAAAAGTTTTGCCAACAATACCTGAATTTTCTTCACCTAAGCTAAGTTTTGTGAGCTTGGCACAGCAAGTGGAAACGCTGATTACCAAACCCATCAGTGAGTCTGACAAAATTCAGGCGTTAGTCAAAGATGCGGTACTTAACCGCTGGGTAAATGAAGGCCGTACTCATCATCGAAACAAGCATGAAAAATGCGCATTTTGCGACAATGAAATTTCGGCTGAGCGGTGGGCAGAACTTGATAAGCACTTTGATGAAGAATCTGAGCTATTAGAAAAGTCGATTGATGCTTTACTCGCTAAGTTAGAAACCGAGAACAATACAGTTCATGCCGCTCTCACCATTGATCAATCCGTTTTTTATTCTAAGTTTCACTCAAAACTTACAGCTTTGGGTTCCAGGTTAAAAGCTGCTACTAAGAACTACCAGCTTGCGTTAGATAGCCTAGTCAAGCAACTTAGGGCCAGAAAAGGTGACATTTTAAACGCTAAAGAATATGAGAGCCCCGCTGATTGCGCTGAAACATTAACGCAAATCTGGCAGGAATATAGTGACCTTTGCGCTCAATCAGAGTTATTTAGTAGTTCATTGGCTGACGAACAAACCAAGGCTAAAGCTGACTTACGACTGAAAGAAGTCGCTGGCTATTTGCTTACGATTGATTACCAAACACAGCTAAATTCAATTGAAACCTTAAAGAAAAAGAGGGATGAGGCTCAACAAGCGCAGGCGACTATCAATGCGGATATTACCAAAAAGCAAGCACAAGTTACGGCTAAAAAACGTGAACTGAACGATGAAGAAAAAGGGGCTAAAAAGGTAAATGAGTATCTGAATAATTTTTTCGGGCATCAGTTCTTAACGTTGGAGGCTAAAAAAGATGAAGGACCAACGCAGGACTCCAAGCGCATTCGATTTGAAGTGATCCGTGACGGAAAGAAGGCTTATCACCTTAGCGAAGGTGAATGCAGCTTGCTGGCATTTTGCTACTTTTTGGCCAAGTTAGATGATGTTGCAACCAAAGATTCAAAACCCATGATTTGGATTGATGATCCTATCTCGTCGCTCGATGGTAATCATATTTTCTTTATTTATAGCCTGTTAAATGCGGAAGTTGTCGAGAAGGGAAAATTTGCACAGCTATTTGTTTCAACACACAACCTTGATTTCCTTAAATATTTGAAAAGATTGAAGGATAATTACCTCAATGCTGAAGGGAAGAAGGTTAATTGTCAGAAAGCATATTTTGTTGTGGTTAGACAGGATAAAAAATCTACCTTACAGGTCATGCCATCATACTTAAAAGAATATGTGACTGAGTTTAACTACCTGTTTCATCAGATCCAAAAATGTGCCTCTCTTGATGCTATCGATGATACCAACTACGTAACCTTCTATAATTTTGCCAACAATGCGAGGAAGTTTTTCGAAATTTACCTGTATTACAGATACCCCGATCAAGGCATGACGCCAGTGACCCTTAGTGCATTTTTTGGTGAAGATAGTATTCCAGCGGTCTTAACAGACAGGATTAACAATGAGTATTCTCACCTGTCTGGAGTCTTTGAGAGGGGCGCATCCCCAGTTGAAGTTCCAGAAATGCAAACTGCCGCCAGGCAAATCATTGAACGACTCAAACAAGATAATGATCAATTTTCTTCATTAATGAGAAGTGTTGGTGAGGCAGTTGAGGAGCAAACAGTATGATTTGGGAGCTTGATGAAATAGTAATGACCAGTAGTGTACGAGGCTGAACTTATGACAGATAACATCCCACAAGCCCCTCAAGGCGAGTTTGTTCTTTTCACCAGTACTGATGGTCAAACTCGCGTCGAATGCCGATTTGAATCTGATACGTTGTGGCTTTCTCAGGCTGCAATGGCTGAGCTTTATGACAAAGACGTCCGTACAATTAATGAGCACCTAATCAATATCTACAACGAGGGTGAGCTTGTACAAAACGCAACCATCCGGAAATTCCGGATAGTTCGATTGGAAGGTACTCGCCAAGTATCTCGTGAGATCGACCACTACAACCTCGATGCAATTCTGTCTGTTGGTTACAGGGTTCGTTCGCAACGAGGGACGCAGTTCCGCCAATGGGCAACGCAAATCCTGAAAGAATACCTGATCAAGGGATTTGCCATGGATGACGAGCGCCTCAAAAATCCACCCGTTGGTCACTCTGCGGTGCCTGACTACTTTGACGAGATGCTGGAACGCATTCGCGATATCCGAGCGAGTGAGCGTCGTGTTTATCTGCGAGTCAAAGAAATCTTTACCATGGCTGCCGATTACGAGCCATCCAACCAAGAAACTAACCGCTTCTTTCAAACCATTCAGAACAAGCTGCATTATGCCTGTACGCACATGACGGCTGCTGAGCTGATAGCTAGCCGTGTGGATGCCAATAAGCCAGATATGGGGCTAACCAGCTATAAAGGCGATGAAGTGCGTAAGACCGATGTCACCATCGCCAAAAACTATCTGCGTGAAGACGAAATCAAAGAGCTTAATCGAATCGTCAATATGTGGCTCGACTTCGCCGAAGACCAAGCGCTTCGCCGCAAGCAGGTATTCCTTCAGGACTGGGCCGATAAGCTAGACCAGTTTTTAAGTTTTAATGATCGAGACGTATTGAGCGGAGCGGGAAAAATCACCAAGAAAGACGCTGATAACAAGGCGAAACTGGAGTTTGACCGCTTTGCCCAGCAGCGCCGCCGTTTAAAAGAAGCTGAAGGCGCACGGGCCAATATTGCAGCACTCAAGGCTATACTCAAAAAAGATAAATAGCCGATATAGTACAGCCCTGAGCTCGAATGAGTTGAGGGCTGTCTTGTAAGAGCATAACTATAAAGGATTATCCATCTTAAAATCGTCGATATCGCCTGCCATTTGGAAGAGGTTAGTGTCATTCCACTTACATAGCTGGCGCATTCTGATCAGATTAGCGTTGGCTCTGCGGATTGTTGAAAAAGCATCTTCAACAACTTCAATCACCGGTTTTTCCCATTCTTGGGCTCGTGTAAAAGTTGTCTTTGGGTAGCGGTAGTGGCCTTCACGGGGAAGGTAATGGCTGATCACTTGGAATCCGTCAGCATTCTTTTTAGGCTTAAACTCGTTGTAAACCCAGAAAATTTCCAATTTCATCTCTCGCAATCTTACTCGACAGCCAAAATGGCCCGGATATCCTGGTGAGTCTTTCCCTCTATGGTCTCGGTTGTGCTGCCAATACAGATCGGCTATCCGCTGGGCTATGTAGTAGTACCGCAGTTGTTCCAGCTCGGTAGATTTGTGAATGTAGCGTAAGTACATTTCCGATGTTGAAAAAGCGTATAGCGTGGCTTCTTCATGATCTACCTGTTTGTTTTCGCTTTTAAAAAAAGTGTTCCAAGCTTTTATTTGCTTATCCAAAGTTGTAAATGGGTTTGAATTGTCTGTCATCATTCGGTCCTCTGTACGTTGAATACAGAGTCAGTCTATTGCTGCATGCCCACTTTCATCCGCCGTCTTCATGCCCTTTTTGGGCGCCTAGGTCTTTTGTTGTGGCGCCTTAGCCAGAAGACCTAGCCAATTCCTATCCAGATAATTATCTGATGGGGGACCCAGACAGGTTTATTCCAAGTAAGCTCGGCAATCTCCAAAAGATCTGAGCCAAATTATTCCACTTTTTATGGGGGACCTAGCTTTGTTCCGTGTAAATCGTCAGGTCTCTCAAGTTTCACATGTGAAAGTTTTTTCTGGGTATTCACAGGCGCACAAATTGATTCGGTAATGTTGGGCAACTCATTGGTGGCTAGGCTTTTCGTACTCATAAGGCTGTTTTTCAAGGTGATACTAAATAAATTTCACTAAATATCAGTAGGATGTGTTTTTTTCTGAATTGCCCGAAAAGGGCAGTTCCAGCGGTCTGCTTAATAACTGATTTTTAGGATGATGCTGCATGAAGGTTCAATAATTTTCAGGAGGCATCGTGAACCAAGTTACTTCCACTACCAACGAAAGGTTACTCACATATCAAGAGGTGTGTTCTCTCACCCAAATATCACCGGCGACACTGCGACGTTATGTTCAAAGTGGCAAATTTCCATCACCAATCAAACTCAATGCTCATGGCCGCACAGTCCGTTTCCGACACAGCGAGGTGTTGACTTGGATGCAATGCCTGTAGGTGGAGTCATGCAGTTTGAACTACGTGACACAGGCTTATTTCATCTTCGATCTAATGAGAAGCGGAAAATCTCCGATCCAATTCGCGTTCTTTTTAGAGTGCGTAGCGATGACCGAGTCCGGAGTAATGGTGTGTTGTGCGAGTGGCTCAATCTGGATGGATGTTCCGTCCAGGAGGTATTTTTAATGAAGATATTGAATGGTAGCCAGTCCATGTTAATTCGAGAGCGGTTATTAGACAGTGGTTTTTGGATAGAACCTGGCATTGATACGTGGAAACTGATTCAACAATATTTAGTTAAAGAATCGCGCAAAGCGAGTACAGCAACCTTAGTGGAAAGGACTGGTTGGCATCGTGAGGTGTTTGTCACGCCCAGTTGGATTTCTGGTAGGAGTGATGAACCGTATCAATACCTGTCTCCACGTATTGCACCAAATTTTCAGCAGCAGGGATCTTTGGGCGATTGGCAACAAGAAGTAGGGCGTTTTTGTCGTGGCAATCCATATTTAATTTTCTCCATTGGCTGTGCCCTTGCCGGACCACTGTTAAAACCCGCCGGTTTGGAGAATGGCGGTATTCATATTGTTTCCAATTCTGCTGATGGTAAAACCGCAATTCTCCAAGTGTGTGCAAGTGTCTGTGGTGGTCCTGACTTCATGAAAAGTTGGATTGGCACTGCCAATGGGATTGCTGCTGTAGCGAGTGAACATCACGACCTAGTTTTACCGCTTGATGAAATTGGCATGGCCAAAGCGGAAGATATCGATACCTGTTTGTATCAAATTTTTAATGGTGCCGGAAAATTGCGGGCAGATAAAACCGGCAAGCTTGCTGAATCTGAGCATTGGCGTGTGCTGGTATTAAGTACAGGTGAAAAGTGGCTCGCTGAGATATTTGAAAGTTTGGGTCGTAGCCCGATGGCCGGGCAAGAAGTTCGTTTGATTGAACTTCCGGTAATTGGGCAGCATGGGGTACTGAATGATCTTCACAGCTTTTCCACACCTCAAAAGGCCATTGATCATCTGAAGTCTGCAAGTGCGAGAACCTACGGATCATTACTGAGATCATTCATCGACTTGATCACGACTGATGTGGTGGATCTTAATCAATATGTGCCTAAGGAATTACAGCGCATTGTTGATAGCTGGCTACTGCCGGATTCATCCTCACAGGTGCAGCGAGTCACCCGGCGTTTTGCAGTGATTTTAGTGGCCTTACAGCTTGCCTCACGTAACTTTCTGGTTAATTGGAGTGAGGACGAATCAGAACAAGCGGTGCACAGCTTGTATCGGATTTGGTTGGGAAGCCGCGGTCATTTAATGAACCTTGAGGAGTATCGCTTACTACAAAAGATTGGCGGTGTTCTAACTAAGTGGGACAAACGACTTGCTAAAGAAGGCGATGTATCTCGACCAACAAGCATAGGATATCGACGGTTTATCGATGGTAAGGAGCTTTGGCTCATCCACAAAGATGAATTTTTGAAAGGCTTAAATTTGCCAACTCATTATATGCGTGATGTTGAGCTGCTCTTCCGCCGTCAATGTCTTGAAAGTAATGAACGCAGCCGTGGTACCTATAAGCTAAAGATGAACGGTCGCTACTATCGTTTTTTTGCCCTTTGGCCTGACAGGGTGAGGCAAGCAATGCTGAAGATGGAGCAAGTCGATGATGAATAATTCAAATATCCCACTTTCCCATATTTCCCTGTTCGATTTTGAGGTAAAGGAGTATCAACATGACTGAAAAAGAGATGCTTCAGCGCATGCTGATGGATATGTCATTGCTTAAAAAACTGATTACCGATCATATCAAAAACGAGCAACGTCCAGACACAACAAAGGAAATCCTCACCGTTGAGGAATGTGCTGAGCTGACGGGGTTAAAGAAAAGCACTTTGTACCGGTTGACCCATGAACGCAAGATCCCATTCTTCAAACCCAATGGCAATCGGGTGTTCTTCAGGCGAGCAGATATCTTGGCTTGGTTGCAGAGTAATCGTGTGGCGTCTTCTGATGAGATTGATAAAGCCGCTGCTGATCATCTAGTTGCTAACCGAAAATTGTATGGTCGGAGATATTAGGTTGAGGCTTAACCTTTTGAAAATAAATAGGAATGGTTAGATACGTTACATGTCACGTTCTTTAACTGTGACATGTAACGGTTACTCGTCGAATTGACAGCTCAGGCTTTAATGACTAAGTCTTAATGAGCGTGCGAATACGCTTTTAAAAACAAATCATTAGCTAGGGACGGTCAATATGTCTGTTAAACATACTCCAACAGGTGTTGTACACAGCGGTGCTAAAGGCGGCACCACTGGCTGCGGCACTGATACGAAGAAAAATGCTGATCACTGGGTTAATTCCCACGAGAAAATCACATGTGATAAGAACGGCTGTAAAAACTAACGATCTTACGTGGTTGATGGAGGGCACTGTCGAGGTGCCCTTTTCGTTGTAAAATGTAGTCGTTTGGTAGTAATAATGCTCTTAGTCTGATGACTCATCAAAGATATCAGGGAAGGTCCGCATGGCTTCTGTGCGGCGGGTTTCCAGAATATCTGCGTAGATTTCTGTTGTTCTGAGTTCGCTATGGCCAAGCAATCTGGAAAGGGAATAGATGTCCAGGCCACGGGCCAGTTGGTTTACTGCAAAGGTGTGTCGTCCAGCATGAAAGGTCACGTGTTTGGTTATCCCGGCACGTATAGCCCACTGCACTAGCGCTACGTTGCTATAGCTGTCGTAACGTAAGCCTTTAAAAACCCGTTCTGTCGGTTTTCCCCTGTTTTCCAAGTTGAGTAAACGTACTGCTGAATCCGGTAAGTCGAGATATTGCAGGCCATTGCCCGAGTTTTTGAGCTTTTTCTGGGAAAAAATGATGCGGTAGTGGCCCTGGGCAAACAGTTCAATTTCACCCCACACCAGTTTATGAATGTCTGACCAGCGTAGTCCTGTCGTGCAGGAGAACAGAAATGCTCTCCGGAGTACATCGTAACGGCATTCTGCCTTGGTAAGGGCCTTTACCTCATCCAGAGTGAGATAAGTGCGCTGAGTCCTTTCTGCTTTGATGGATTTGACTTGTTCAACAGGGTTATCTCTGATGATTCGGTCTCGTTGCGCTTGGTTGAGTGCAGCTCGGATTTTATTGAAGTAGCTACAGGCGGTATTTCTGGAGAGGCTGGTATCTGATTTTGTTATTGCCTCATGCTGCAAGTAATGGCGGAATCCTTCCAAAAAGTATTTATCTACCTGTTCAAACGTGAGTTCTGTATGGCAATGATAACGGTGGAGATGGATGCCCGCTGAAACCCAAATTGAGTAATTGGATTTACTACCGGATGCTTTGCTTGCAGCTATTTGATCGAAGTAGTCAAAGAAGCTGGCATTGAGTTTAGTGCGATCATCCAAGCCGTGTTTGGCTGATTCCATTTCCAGTAGACGCTTGGCACGAATGGCCTCAGCTTTTTGCAATGTGGTTTTATTGTGCTCGCGCTCAACTGCGTTTTTTGGCTTGTTGTAGAGGAATAGATTTAACGTCTCGTATGAGCGTTTTTGAGCTCTTGAGCCGTCTTCCGAGGTCTTTGATCCATAATAGTAAACAAGCCTGATAGCTCGCAGGCCATTTTTATCTGGATCTCGTTTATGTATGCTGATTTTCATAGGTTTTTCTCATCTTGTGCGCCATATGTGCGCCAGAATTTATCTGTGGCGCACACGTGGCGCAAGAATCGACAAAACCCTTCAAATCACTTCCCACCAAGTAAAACAAAATTATTTTAAAATCATAATGTTGTTTTGATTTGGTTTGATGCGTTTTACTCTTTTACTTCCCGATACAGAAGGAGGTAAAGATGCGGCCCAGTAGATCATCGGAGGTAAATTCGCCGGTGATTTCGCTCAGGTGCTGCTGCGCCAGGCGCAGTTCTTCGGCCAGGATTTCACCGGCCATGTAGCCTTCCAGCTGCGATTTTCCTGTCTCCAGGTGCATGGCGGCTCGTTCCAGTGCATCCAGGTGGCGACGGCGGGCCATGAAGCCCCCTTCCGTGGTCCCGGCAAAGCCCATGCAGGCTTTGAGGTGATCGCGCAGGGCTTCCACGCCGTCACCCGTCCGGGCCGACAGCCGGATCAGGGTCGGCTGGTTGACATGGCAGATGCCGGTCGGTTCTCCGGTCAGCTCCGCTTTGTTGCGGATCACGGTCAGGCCCATGGAATCAGGCAGCCGTTCGATAAAGTCGGGCCAGATCTCTGCCGGGTCGGTGGCATCTGTGGTGGTGGCATCCACCATGAACAGCACCCGGTCAGCCTGTTGAATTTCGTCCCAGGCCCGTTCAATCCCGATACGTTCGACTTCGTCGCTGGCATCGCGCAGGCCGGCGGTATCTATGATGTGCAGCGGCATGCCATCAATGTGGATGTGCTCGCGCAGCACGTCACGGGTGGTGCCGGCGATGTCGGTGACAATGGCGCTGTCTTTACCGGACAGGGCATTGAGCAGGCTGGATTTACCGGCATTCGGGCGGCCGGCAATCACCACTTTCATCCCTTCGCGCATGATGGCGCCCTGATTGGCTTCACGGCGCACCGCATTGAGTTCTGCCATCACAGTATCCAGATCGGCGCTGACTTTGCCGTCACTGAGAAAATCAATTTCTTCTTCCGGGAAATCAATCGCAGCTTCCACATAGATACGCAGATGGATCAGGGCTTCCACCAGCGCATTGACGCGCTGGGAAAAGGCGCCCTGCAGCGACTGGAAGGCACTCTTGGCGGCTTCTTCACTGCTGGCATCAATCAGATCGGCAATGGCCTCGGCCTGCGCCAGATCCAGCTTGTCGTTCATGAAGGCCCGCTCGGAAAACTCGCCCGGACGGGCAGGGCGTACCCCTTCAATCTGCAGGATGCGTTTGATCAGCATGTCCATCAGCACCGGACCACCGTGACCCTGCAATTCCAGCACATCTTCACCGGTGAAAGAATTCGGATTCGGGAAATACAGGGCGATGCCCTGATCGAGTGCTGTGCCGTCTGCGGCCCGAAAGGGCAGGTATTCGGCGTAACGTGGCTTGAGGCTGCGTCCGGTTACGGCTTCGGCCACCTGGCCGGCCAGCGGACCGGATACGCGGATAATGCCGACTCCGCCACGGCCCGGAGGGGTGGCCTGAGCGACGATAGTGTCGGTTGTCTGAGTCATCATGATAGCTTTCGTCTTTGAGCGTGGGCGCTATTGTAATCAGTGTTGATCAGGATAGCCAACTCTGCGAGCGGGCAACAAAAAGGCGGCCATACAGGCCGCCTTGTCATCTTTCATCTCAGAAGCAGGCTTACGCTTTTTTGCTGTGCAGGCCTTTCTTCTCCAGTTGTTTGAAGATGATGTACTGCTGAATCAGGGTGACGATATTCGACACCAGCCAGTAGAGTACCAGACCTGCCGGGAAGAACAGGAAGAAACCGGTGAACAGCACAGGCATGAAGGTCATGATCTTCTGCTGCATAGGATCGGTTACTGTGGTCGGGCTCATCTTCTGGATCAGGAACATAGTGACACCCATCAGAATCGGCAGCACGTAGTACGGGTCCTGCGCTGACAGGTCATGGATCCAGCCGAAGAAAGGAGCGTGACGCAGTTCCACTGATTCCATCAGTGCCCAGTACAGGGCGATGAAGATTGGCATCTGCAGGATTAACGGCAGGCAGCCACCCAGCGGGTTCACTTTCTCTTTCTTGTACATCTCCATCATTTCCTGGCTCATGCGCTGGCGGTCGTCGCCGAAGCGCTCACGCATCGCCTGCAGTTTTGGCTGCAGCATGCGCATTTTGGCCATGGAGGTGTATTGGGCTTTGGTCAGCGGGAACATCACACCACGGACGATAAACGTCAGGATGATGATGGCAATACCCCAGTTAGCCACGAAATCATGGATAATCGACAGCAGCTTGTGCAGCGGGCTGGCGATGAACCATAACCAGCCGTAATCAGCGGTCAGATTCAGGTTCGGAGCCGTTGCTTCCAGCTTGTCCTGCAGCTTAGGACCTGACCACAAGGTCGCTGTCAGCGTCTGCTCTGCACCCGGTGCCACTGTGGCACTTGGCAGGCGGACACCAATGTAACCCTGGCCCTGGCTGGTGCGGGAGAACAGGTTGCTGGTGTCTGCGGTGCGCGGGATCCACGCCGAGACAAAGTAATGCTGCATCATCGCCGCCCAACCCTGTTCCATGCTCAGGTTGAGGTTTTTATCGGCCATGTCGTCAAAGCTGTACTTTTTGTATTTCTCGTCATCAGCCGAGTAAGCACCACCGCGGTAAGTCGGCATGGTCAGGCTGCCGCCGTCATCCAGCAGGGTTTGTTTCAGCTGCGCGTACATCTGCACTGTGGCAGGCGCGTCAGACTGGTTGTTGATGGTATAGGAGACGTCCACCGCGTAACTGTCACGGGTCAGGGTGAAGGTTTTGGTGTACTCGATACCGTCTTTGCTGTAGGTCAGCGGCACTTTGAGTTCGTCCTGACCATCGGCCAGTACAAAGTCAGTGGCTGCTGCCGTCAGTTGCGCGCGGCCGGCGGTCGAGTCGATACCGTTGGCACCGATCAGACCCGACTGGGCAATGTACTGGTGCGCCGGTTCGTTTTTCAGCAGCACGAAGGGATCGCTGGAGTCCAGTTCGTTGTCGTAGGCCAGCAGTCTGGCTTCAACTATGTCACCACCCAGAGTATCAACAGTCAGATCCAGCACATCGGTGCGGATGTGGATCAGCTTGTCGGAACTGCTAGGCCCTGGGATCGTCTGACTCTCGCCACTGTGTGACGGGACATCGCCCTGGGTCGTCGCGCTTTGCGCAGCTGTCTGGTTCTGAGGTTGCGTGCTGGTGTCGGTATTCCACTGTTGAAACAGCAGAAAAGACACGAACAGCAGGGCAATTAACAGAATATTGCGTTGGGAATCCATCGTTAATGTTCTCTGTCGTTATCCTGGGTTGGCGGAACGGGGTCGTAGCCACCGTTGTGCAAAGGGTGACATCTTAATAGACGTTTCGCCGTGAACCAACAACCTTTTATTGCCCCGTGAGTTTTTAGTGCTTCAATCGCATACTGGGAGCAGGTCGGGGTGAAACGACAACGCGGCCCGATCAGCGGGCTGATTGCCAGTTGGTAAAAGCGGACTAGTCCTACGACTAGCCACGCGAGGGGCGAGACAGGCGATGCCATAGCTTATCAAGCAACTTACACAGATCGGCGTTGCTCATTTCACTGGCACTTTTTTTAGCAATCACCACAAAGTCTTTCGCAGGCAGATCATGTTGCTTGAGACGGAAGCGTTCCCGTGCCAGGCGTTTAAACCGATTGCGGCCTACCGCGGTTTTGATTTGTTTTTTAGGGACTGCCAGACCGAGCCGTGGATGGTTCAGGTCGTTGTTGCGGGCCAGAATGGTGAAGTGAGGAGAGCCAGCACTGTGAGCTTGCTGGAAGACATGTTTATAATCTTCGGGAGTTAACAGACGTAACTCCCGAGAAAAAGCGTACTTAGTCAAAATAATCGCAATGATTACTTAGACAGACGCTTGCGGCCTTTGGCGCGACGTGCATTGATTACAGCGCGACCGTTCTTAGTTGCCATGCGTGCACGGAAGCCGTGAGTACGCTTGCGCTTTAGAACTGAAGGTTGAAAAGTGCGTTTCATGGTTTTACCTTAAAATTACTGATCAGTTTTAAGTTTTTGTGTTAACCGGTTGCCCGAAGGACCCCTGGAAGGGCTTCAAAAAACCCATTACGTCCACAAAGAGGCGGAATTGTAATCACTGACCCGCTCGGAGTCAATCTTTACCCCCTGCCTGTGGGTCGGTTTTTATCCTGTTTTTGTCAGGATGCACCCGGGCGCTGAATTATACGTTTTGTTGGGCGGAGTGCAAGGATCCTTACTGGATCCCGACCTGGCGCAGGAATTTTTTCAGGCGCGGATCCTGTGCATGGTTGAAGATCGCCTGCGGAGATCCCTGTTCGACAAACTCGCCGTCGGCCATGAAGATCACCCGATCGGCCACTTCCCGGGCAAACTGCATTTCATGGGTTACCACCAGCATAGTCTGGTTACGTGTCGCCAGCATTTTCATCAGGTTAAGCACTTCGCCGACCCATTCCGGGTCCAGCGCGGAGGTCGGCTCATCAAATAACAGCAGCTCGGCTTCCAGCGCCATGGCCCGGCCGATACCGACCCGTTGCTGCTGGCCGCCGGACAGGGCTGCCGGGTAGCTGTCCCCTTTGTCGCCCAGCCCGATGTCATCGAGAATTTGCTGGGCTTTGTCGTTGGCGGCCTGCTTATCCCAGCCTTTGACTGTGATCAGACCTTCGGCGATGTTCTGGCGGGCCGTCATATGGGCGAACAGGGCATAGTTCTGGAACACGAAGCCGGTTTTACGCCGAATGGCCAGCATGTCTTTTTTGGTCGCCACCGGGGCTTCAACATGGATGCCGTCTATGGTCATATGGCCAGTGTTGGCGTGTTCGAGAAAATTGATACAGCGCAGCAGGGTGGACTTCCCGGTGCCGGACGGGCCGATGATCACCACGATTTCGCCCTGACTGATCGACAGATCAATCCCCGAGAAAATGGTGTTGTCGCCAAAGCGTTTACTTAAGTTATGCAGTTCAATCATCGTACGTATGCCCTGTTAAGTTTCACCTCTGCCCAGTTTTGCACCCGGGTCAGCACCACCACGATTCCCCAGTAAATCAGGGCGACGGCCAGGAATGCTTCGAAGAATTTGAAACTGGAGGAGGCTTCCATCTGCGCCTTGGCCATGATCTCGGCGACCCCTAAGGTAAATGCCAGCGAGGTGGATTTGATCATGTCAATAAAGTAGTTCATCAGTGACGGCAGGGCGACCCGGGTCGCCTGCGGCAGTATGATGCGGCGCATGGCCTGCATTTCAGTCATCCCGATAGACAGGCTGGCTTCGCGCTGGCTGTGGTCGACACCGATAATGGCGGCGCGGATACTTTCCGCCATATAGGCGGCAAAGTGCAGGCTGAGTCCTATCACGGCCGCACTGAAGGCATCCAGGCCGACCAGCGGCGGAAAGATCTGCGGCAAGCCGTAATAGAGCAAAAACAGTTGTACCAGCAAAGGGGTGCCGCGAAAGAAGCTGATATAGATCTGACTGAGCTGATCCAGTACGGGTAACCGATAGACCCGAACCAAGGCCAGGGTGACAGAGATCACCAGCGCAAAAACCAGTCCCCATACCGCCATGCCCATGGTTGTGCCCAGGTATTTGAGCAAAATAGGCATGAGCGACAGCATGTATTCAAAATCGAAGCCCATATGGATGCGTGTTCCGTGGAGTATTGATAACGAAAGTGACAAGACCCACCTTAAAGGTGAGTCTTGATATTACGTATTAGTATAAGGATGGTGACCTGAAATGGCAGGATTAATTACTGTCAATTAGCGGGTAATGTCAGTACCGAACCATTTTTGTGAGATTTCGGTCAGTGTGCCGTCTTCACGCATGGCGTTCAGCGCTTGGTTGACCTGGTCACGCAGCTGCTGGCCTTTTTCGTTATTCTGGAAAGGCCATGCATTTTCGATGCGCTCGAAAGTCGCTCCCGCCAGCTGCAGCGGCAAGCCTGCTTTATTGATCAGTTCAACAGAAGACAAACGGTCCATCACGAAGGCGTCAGTACGGCCCAGCGCGACATCGTGTTCAATACCTGTGTCATAGGTTTTGATCGTAATCTCGTCGGCATTATCCAGGCCACGCAGCAGTTGCTCGTAGTTAGAGCCCAGGTTCACGCCCACGGTTTTGCCGTTCAGATCGTCCGTGCCCTTGATGCTTTCATTGCCTTTACGGACCACCAGTTGCGCCCCGTCAATCACATAAGGGTCGCTGAAGACGTATTTGGCTTTACGCTCATCGGTAATAGTGATCTGGTTGGAAATGGTGTCGATACGGCCGGTTTCCAGTAAGCCAAACAGACCGGAGAAGTTAGCCGTAACAAATTCCACTTTGTAATCGTTGCGTTTACCGATTTCATTCCACAGATCGACTTCAAAACCCTGCAGCTGATCTTGTTTTACGAAAGTGAACGGGAAGTAGCGGCCAGACATGCCGACTTTAACGTCAGTAGCAGCAATGGCTGCCTGGCTGACGCTCAGACCAAGTGTAAGCGCGGTTAATGAAGCTTTAACCCAGTTTTTCATCTGTCTACTCCTGAGATGATGTTGTTTTTGTAGGGTGATTCCTATCATCCTACTTGTCAGTAAGAACAATGCTTAAATAACCAAAAGTTATTTGTAATAACTATAGGGGCTATTACTCGCACAGCGGAAAACTTTGTGCCGGTAAAAGCGGATACCGCTTATATAAGGTATAAAATCATAGCGTCTTGACCGGCAATCTGCTGTTTTTATCCTCAAGATCCTGTTGATTGTGCAAATAACTGTGGGTAAGGCTAGGCTAAACTGTGCTGATCTGGCCCTTGGTTGTGGGATCTGTGTGAATAACTTAGATCTTATTCACTGGATCTGGGATCTCTTTGCTGGAGATCCTAAGCCAGCAGGTATAAAATTGCGTCCCTTTTCGTATTTTCGTTATTCAATGTGGAGTCGAACTTGTCATCTTCGCTTTGGCTGCAGTGCCTTCAACGCCTTCAGGAAGAACTCCCTGCCACGGAATTCAGCATGTGGGTTCGTCCGCTACAGGCCGAGTTAAACGACAACACCTTGACCTTGTTCGCCCCGAACCGCTTTGTGTTGGACTGGGTACGGGATAAGTACCTCAATAGTATCAACCGCCTGTTAAATGAATTCTGCGGTGCCGATACCCCAATGCTGCGGTTTGAAGTGGGCAGCAAACCTGTGACTGTGCCGCCGCCCCAGCCCGCTGCTGTGGTGAGCGGGGATAAAATCGATCCGCCGTCACCGACCTGGGAACCTGCACCGTCGCCGGTCCAGCCGGAATCGCAAAAGGGTTACCGCTCCAATGTGAACCCGAAACATAACTTCAACAATTTTGTCGAAGGTAAATCGAACCAGCTCGGGCTGGCTGCCTGCCGCCAGGTGGCGGATAACCCGGGGGCGGCGTACAACCCGCTGTTTCTTTATGGCGGCACCGGCCTGGGTAAAACCCACTTGCTGCATGCTGTGGGTAACGCCATTGCTGATCGCAAACCGAACGCCAAAGTGGTCTACATGCACTCCGAGCGTTTTGTTCAGGACATGGTCAAAGCCCTGCAGAACAATGCGATTGAAGAATTTAAGCGCTACTACCGCAGCGTCGATGCCCTGCTGATCGATGATATTCAGTTCTTTGCCAATAAAGAGCGCTCGCAGGAAGAATTTTTCCACACCTTCAATGCCTTGCTGGAAGGGAACCAACAGATCATCCTGACCTCAGACCGCTACCCGCGTGAAATCAGCGGGGTGGAAGATCGCCTGAAATCCCGCTTTGGCTGGGGGCTGACAGTGGCGATTGAGCCGCCGGAGCTGGAAACCCGGGTGGCTATCCTGATGAAAAAGGCCGAAGACCACAATATTCGTCTGGCCGATGAAGTGGCCTTCTTTATTGCCAAGCGTCTGCGCTCGAACGTGCGTGAGCTGGAAGGGGCGCTGAACCGGGTGATTGCCAACGCCAACTTTACCGGCCGGGCGATTACGATTGATTTTGTCCGCGAAGCGCTGCGCGACTTGCTGGCGCTGCAGGAAAAGCTGGTCACTATTGATAACATTCAAAAGACAGTGGCCGAGTACTATAAAATCAAGATGGCTGATATGCTCTCCAAGCGCCGTTCCCGTTCGGTGGCCCGCCCTCGTCAGATGGCGATGGCGCTGGCCAAAGAGCTGACCAACCACAGCTTGCCGGAAATCGGTGATGCGTTTGGCGGCCGCGACCATACCACTGTGCTCCACGCCTGTCGTAAAATCGAACAGTTGCGTGAAGAAAGCCATGATATTAAAGAAGATTACTCTAACCTGATCAGGACATTGTCGTCGTAATATGAAATTTTCCGTTGAACGAGAACATCTCATTAAACCTCTGCAGCAGGTAAACGGTGCACTGGGTGGCCGTCCGGCGCTGCCTATCCTCGGCAACCTGTTACTGCAGGTAGAAGCGGGCAAGCTGTCTCTGACCGCGACCGATCTGGAAGTGGAGCTGGTGGCCAATCTGGCCCTGGACGGCGACTGGGAACCGGGGGCGACCACTGTACCGGCCCGCAAATTTCTCGATATCTGCCGCGGACTGCCAGACAGTGCGCAGCTCAAGATTGAATTGCAGGGTGACAGGCTGCTGCTGCGCTCTGGCCGTAGTCGTTACTCACTGACGACTTTGCCGGCCAGCGACTTTCCCAATATTGAAGACTGGCAAAGCGATGTCGAACTGCATTTGGCGCAGGGCCAGTTACGCCAGTTGATCGAAAGTACCCAGTTTTCCATGGCCAATCAGGATGTGCGTTACTACCTGAACGGTATGCTGATGGAAACCGATGGCAAACAGCTGCGCTCGGTGGCGACCGACGGACACCGGATGGCGGTCTGCACCGTCGCTACCGAGACTGACATGCCGGGCAAACAAATTATCCTGCCGCGTAAAGGGGTGATGGAGTTAATGCGTCTGTTAGACAGCCCGGATGCCGAGGTCGTGCTGCAGATTGGCCAGTCGAACCTGCGGGCTGTGGTCAACAATTTTATCTTCACTTCCAAGCTGGTTGATGGCCGTTTCCCGGATTATCGCCGGGTGTTGCCGCAAAACAGCAGCAAGTTTCTGCAAGCCAGCTGTGAGGAGCTGCGCCAGGCCTTTTCCCGCGCCGCCATTTTATCGAATGAGAAATTCCGCGGCGTGCGCGTGAATCTGATCAACAATGAAATGCGGATCACTGCCAACAACCCGGAGCAGGAAGAAGCGGAAGAAGTGCTGGATGTCGATTTCCAGGGCGACGAGCTGGAGATTGGCTTTAATGTCAGCTACATCCTGGATGTGCTCAATACCCTGAAGTGCGATCAGGTGCGGATTTCGATGACGGACGCAACAGCCAGTACCCTGATTGAAGATGTCGCTGACAGTGATGCGCTGTACGTGGTGATGCCGATCCGGCTGTAACCTATGGCGTTAACGCGATTCATTGTTAAAGATTTTCGTAATCTTGAGGCTTGTGATCTCACCTTCTCGGAGGGTTTCAATTTTCTGGTCGGTGCCAATGGCAGCGGTAAAACCAGTTTGCTGGAAGCCATCTATTTTCTCGGCCATGGCCGCTCCTTTCGCAGCCACCTGACCAGCCGGATTATCCGTCATGGTCAGGATGAACTGGTACTGCATGGCCGGGTGCATGCGGACAGTGCACTGAAAGGTGATCTGGAGCGACCGCTGGGGATCAGAAAGCAGCGGGATGGTACGACTCAGGTTAAAATAGCCGGTCAGACGGGCCAGAAAGTGGCCCAGCTGGCGCAGATTCTGCCGCTGCAGCTGATCACCCCGGAAGGTTTTGAGCTGATGGTCGGCGGCCCCAAATTCCGTCGTGCGTTTATCGACTGGGGGGTGTTTCACGTGGAACCGCGTTTTTATCAGGCCTGGAGCCGGGTAAAACGGCTGACCAGACAGCGCAATGCGCTGCTGAAAACCGCGCGCAGCTACCGGGAACTCAGCTACTGGGACCAGGAACTGGCCCAACTGGCGGAAGTGATTGACGGCTGGCGCCGTGATTACATTGATGCCCTGCGCGAGCAGGCCACCGCCTTCTGTGGCGATTTTCTGCCGGAATACGAGATTCAGCTCGGCTACTACCGTGGCTGGGAAAAAACGACCCCTTACAGCGAGCTGCTGGCCGCCAACTTTGAGCGCGATCTGCAGCTCGGTTATACCGTCAGCGGCCCCAATAAAGCGGATCTGCGGCTTAAGGTGTCGGCTATGCCTGTGGACGATGTCCTGTCCCGCGGCCAGCTGAAATTATTGATGTGTGCGCTGCGATTGGCACAGGGTCAGCAGCTTCGTCAGGCAACAGGCAAGCAGTGCCTTTACCTGATAGACGACTTTGCCTCAGAGCTCGACAGCAGCAAACGCGCCCTGCTGGCAAAGGGATTACACGATACTCAGGCTCAGGTGGTCATCAGTGCCATCAGCGAGGAGCAACTGGGCGATATGAAGGCCGAAAAGGGCAAGATGTTTCATGTCGAACAGGGTAAAATAACCGCAAGATAATTAAAGCGAGAGTAACTCAATGTCCAACAATTACGATTCATCAAGTATCAAGGTATTAAAGGGTCTTGATGCGGTACGTAAGCGTCCGGGTATGTACATCGGCGATACGGATGACGGTACAGGTTTGCACCACATGGTTTTTGAGGTCGTCGATAACTCTATCGACGAAGCTCTTGCTGGTCACTGTGAAGATATCGTAGTCACGATTCATGAGGATGGCTCGGTCTCTGTCAGCGATGATGGTCGTGGTATCCCGACAGACATGCACCCGGAAGAAGGGGTGTCCGCCGCTGAAGTTATCATGACAGTCCTGCACGCCGGCGGTAAGTTCGACGATAACTCCTATAAAGTGTCCGGCGGTCTGCACGGGGTAGGTGTGTCGGTTGTGAACGCCCTGTCTGACAAACTGGAACTGACGATTCATCGCCACGGTCATATTCACCAACAGATTTATCACCTGGGTGAACCTCAGGCACCGCTGGGTGTAGTGGGCGACTCGGATCGCACCGGTACCCGGATCCGCTTCTGGCCGAGCGACACTATCTTCACCGACACCACTTTCCACTATGAGATTCTGGCCAAGCGTCTGCGCGAACTGTCTTTCCTGAACTCTGGTGTCTCTATCAAGCTGAGCGATGAGCGCGACGGCAAGCAAGACCACTTTATGTATGAAGGCGGTATCCGTGCGTTCGTTGAGCACCTTAACCGCAATAAAACGCCGATCCATCCGAAAGCGTTCCACTTTGCGTTTGAGCGTGAAGACGGTATTTCTGTTGAAGTGGCGATGCAGTGGAACGACAGCTTCCAGGAAAACATTTACTGCTTTACCAACAACATCCCGCAACGCGATGGTGGTAGCCACCTGGCCGGTTTCCGTGGTGCGTTGACCCGTACCCTGAACAATTTCATGGATGCCGAGGGCTACACCAAGAAAGCCAAAGTGGCGACCTCAGGTGACGATGCCCGTGAAGGCCTGACCGCTGTGGTGTCGGTCAAAGTGCCGGACCCTAAATTCTCCAGCCAGACCAAAGATAAGCTGGTCTCAAGCGAAGTGAAACCTGCGGTTGAATCGGCCATGGGTGAGAAGCTGAGCGAGTACCTGCTGGAAAACCCGGCTGACGCCAAGATTGTCTGCGGCAAGATTATTGACGCCTCCCGTGCCCGTGAAGCGGCGCGTCGTGCCCGCGAAATGACCCGCCGTAAAGGCGCACTCGATTTAGCCGGCCTGCCGGGCAAACTGGCCGACTGCCAGGAAAAAGACCCGGCACTGTCTGAACTCTACATAGTGGAGGGTGACTCGGCCGGTGGTTCCGCCAAGCAGGGCCGAAACCGTAAGAATCAGGCGATTCTGCCGCTGAAAGGTAAGATCCTCAACGTAGAAAAAGCCCGTTTCGACAAAATGCTGTCGTCACAGGAAGTGGCCACGCTGATCACGGCCATGGGCTGCGGTATCGGCCGCGACGAGTACAACCCGGACAAACTGCGTTACCACAGTATCATCATCATGACAGATGCCGACGTCGATGGTTCGCACATCCGTACGCTGCTGCTGACTTTCTTCTACCGTCAGATGCCTGAGCTGATCGAGCGTGGTCACATCTATATTGCTCAGCCGCCACTGTACAAAGTGAAGAAAGGCAAGCAAGAGCAGTACATCAAAGACGATGAAGACATGAACCAGTTCCAGGTGGCCCTGGCACTGGAAAATGCCTCGCTGTTCACCAGCGACAGTGCACCGGCCATTTCCGGTCTGGCGCTGGAAACCTTGGTTAAGCAATACAATGGTGCGGTGAAACTGATCGAGCGGATGAGCCGTCGTTACCCGACACTGCTGCTCAATGAGCTGACCTACCAGCCGCGTCTGGGTGAAGCGCAACTGGCGGATCAGTCGCAGGTGGAAGCCTGGGTCAAAGGGGTGGTGGATGCCCTGAACAGCAAGCAAACCGGTGAAAGCCACTACGGTTATGAAGTGTTCCAGGACCCGGAACACAACGCCTGGCTGCCTAAGATTGTGGTGCGTACCCATGGTGTCGACTACCAGTATCCGCTGAGCTACGATCTGCTGCATTCGAAAGAGTACGCCAAGCTGGCTGACTTGTCTGAAGCACTGTGCGATCTGCTGGAAGAGACAGCCTATGTCCAGCGCGGAGAGCGCAAGCAGCCGGTTGACAGCTTTAAGACAGCACTGGAGTGGCTGATTAAAGATTCGACCCGTGGTCTGAGCCGTCAGCGTTACAAAGGTCTGGGTGAGATGAACCCGGATCAGCTGTGGGAAACCACTATGGATCCGAACTCGCGCCGCATGATGCAGGTGACTATCAACGATGCAGTGGCAGCCGATGAGCTGTTCACTACCCTGATGGGCGATCATGTTGAACCGCGTCGCCAGTTCATTGAAGAGAATGCCCTGAATGCGAACCTGGACGTGTAACCGGTCCGCCGTCAGTTGCTGATAATAACCGTGTACTGATAGAAGAACGCCGCTCATCATTGAGCGGCGTTTTTTTATGCAGGTTATCCCCTTAATCAGGCCGTGCGCAGTTCACGGCGCAGAATTTTACCGACAGTGGATTTGGGTAATTCCTGATGAACGGAAATATGTTTGGGCACCTTGTAGGCCGTCAGGTGCTCGCGGCAGAAGGCGATGATATCGGCTTGGTCTAACCGGGCGGAAGTGGTGATGTGCGCGTGCACCGCTTCGCCGGTTTTGTCATCGGTTTCTCCGACCACAGCTGCTTCGACAATGTGTTCGTGGCGACACAGCACTTCTTCAATTTCGTTCGGGTACACGTTAAAGCCAGAGACTATGATCATGTCCTTGAGCCGATCGACTATCTTGATGTAACCATCTGGCGCAATGAAACCCAGGTCGCCGGTTTTGACGAAACCGTCTACCAGTACTTTGGCGGTTTCATCCGGACGCTGCCAGTAACCCTGCATAACCTGCGGGCCTTTGATCACCAGCTCGCCCACTTCGCCCTGAGGTAACGGCCGGTTATTCTCGTCCCAGACTTCAACCTCAGTGTTGATCAGCGGTACCCCGACGCTGTTGATTTGTTCGCAGTCGAAGTTGTTGAGTGTCGATACCGGCGAGGTTTCGGTCAGCCCCCAGCCCTCGGTGATGGTGCAGCCGGTGATGGATTGCCACAGCTCGAACGCTTTGCCTGTCAGGGCTGCGCCGCCGGAAAAGGTAATTTTCAGGGCGCTGAAATCCAGTTTTCTGAATTCCGGGTGCTGGCATAAGCCGACAAACAGGGTGTTGATACCGGCAAAACCGGTAAAGCGCTGGCTTTGCAGGGTTTTGATGAAGCCTTCTATGTCTCTTGGATTTGGGATTAGCACGTTTTGTGCGCCCAGATAGAATAGCCCCATCATGTTCACCGTAAAGGCATAGATGTGGTAGAGCGGCAGTGGACAGACAAAAGTTTCCTCGCCCGGGACGCCTTTTTGCAGAATGCGGTGACTCATCTGCGCGGCATTGGCCAGAATGTTGCCATGGCTCAGGCAAGCCCCTTTAGCCACCCCGGTTGTACCCCCTGTGTATTGCAGCACGGCAATGTCATCCGTGCCGGCCGTATTCGGGCGCAGGGCAGGCTGTTCTTTGCCGCTGGCAATCGCCGCATTAAAGGCAATGTACTGATGGCCAGCCTCGGCACTGTTTGTCAGCAGATCTGTCGCTGCGGTCACCAGGACGTTTTCCACCGGCACCTGATCGCGGATGGCTTCATACTTGGGTAACAAATCTTCGAGAATAATCAGTGCTTTCACACCGGCATCGCTGAACTGGTGCTGCATTTCCCTGGGCGTGTAGAGCGGGTTGGTATTGACCACGACCAGTCCGGCGCGGATCGCGGCATAGGCGGCAATTGGATACTGAATAATGTTGGGCAGTTGAATGGCAATGCGATCACCGGCCTGCAGCCCGCTCTGGTGCTGCAGCCACTGCGCCAGATGCCGCGAGCGCTGCTCAATATCGCTGTAGGTCAGGGTCTGCCCCAGACAGTGAAAGGCCGGGTTATCTGTATAGCGGGCAAAACCGTCTTCCAGAAAATCCGCCAGGTTGGTAAAGGTGTTCAGGTATTGGTATGCATCCATGATGTGCTCTCTTCTTGTTCCGTTCAGGGATTGCCTCCGCGTCATGACGGAGGCTTATTGTTATAGGGTGGGTGGTTCAGATTTTGGCCAGTGCCCGTTCAACGATGGATTTGGCATCGATGTCTGCCGGCAGGGTGCCGAACTGGAAATAATGATCGGATAAGCGCGCCTGGGCGAAGGCCTCGGCAATGTGAGGTTCGCCATAGCTGAACAGGGTTGCGGCCTGCCAGATCAGCGCCAGCTGCTCCATCATTTGTCGGGCACGGACCTCAATGTTTTCTGTGCTGGCAAATTCGGCTTTCAGTTGTGCCAGCTTGCGGTCGAACAGCGGGTGCTTCCCTTGTGCCTGGTCAAATTCGGCAAACAGGGCGCTGAAGGTCTCGGGTTCGCGCTGCAGCACGCGCAGCAGGTCGAGACACTGCACATTGCCTGAGCCTTCCCAGATCGAGTTGACCGGCGCTTCGCGATACAGCCGGCTGGCAATGTTCTCTTCGACGTAGCCTACACCGCCGATGCACTCCATCGCTTCTGCGGTATGCTGAATCGCCCGCTTGCAGATCCAGTATTTGCCGATGGCCGTTGCACTGCGGATCAGCGCCGCTTGTGTGCTGTCCTTGCTGTTATCCAGCGCATGAGCAATGCGCATGGTGATCGCCAGCGCCGCTTCAGCTTCCAGTGCCAGATCAGCCAGCACATTGATCATCAGCGGCTGGTCATGAAGATTGCGGCCGAAGACGCTGCGGCCTGAGGTATGCCAGATCGCTTCTTTGGCGGCCTGGGCCATCAGTGCACTGGAGCCTATCATGCAGTCATAGCGGGTGAGGGCGACCATATCGATAATGGTACGGATACCGCGGCCTTCCTCGCCAAGCAGCCATCCGTGCGCGCCGCGAAACTCGATTTCAGAGCTGGCATTGGATTTATTACCCAGCTTGTTTTTCAAACGCTGGATGTGCATCGGGTTTTTACTGCCGTCTTCACGCCAGCGTGGTACCAGGAAGCAGGACAGTGTCTCGCCGGTTTTGGCCAGGACCAGAAATGCATCGCACATCGGGGCAGAGCAGAACCATTTGTGGCCGACCAGGCTGTAGAGTTTGCCCGGGCCGGCGTCAGCGACCGGGGTTGCCCGTGTGCTGTTCGCCCGCACATCCGAGCCGCCCTGTTTTTCTGTCATCGCCATGCCTATGGTGACACCGGCTTTGTCGAAATAGGGCGTGTTCGTGCCGTCATAAACAGTGGCGGTGATTTTCGGCAGCCAGAGCGCAGCCACGTCAGGCTGGTGTTGCAGGGCTGGCACACAGGCAAAGGTCATGGTCAGCGGGCAGCCTGAGCCGGGATCGGCCTGATTGTGCATAAAGGCCAGTGCCGCCCGGGCAACGTGGGCACCGGCTTTGGGCTGTGTCCACGGCAGGCTGGTATGGCCGTTTTCGATCGCGTGCGCCATGAGCTGGTGGTAAGCCGGATGGTAATCGACCTGATCAACCCGATATCCGAAGCGGTTATGGGGCTGAAACTCCGGTAAATGCTTATTGGCCAGAAAACCGGCTTCCTGCAATTCATGACCAATATGATGACCAAAGCTCGACAACCGGCTGTTGGCCCAGTCCCCGGAAAACCGGGCCACCCAATACTTCAATATGCTGTCAGAGTCATATGCATTGTAGTGTTCTAAGGGTGTTGGCTGGTTCAGTACAGTGTGAGTATCCTGGCTGGTGGCCGGGTTGAAAGGTTCCATAGTCGGCTCTCTTTGGTTGCAATCGTTCAGATTGTCCTGTTGATCTGCTGTAGGTTTGGCGATCATGGCATTCGACATTGCCCGTCAATGCTATTAACATCGCCTTAACATGGACTTTATACCAGCAGCCATGTTTGGCTATGTCTGTTCACGCCAATTTATTGTTGATCTGCGCAATCGGCAGCTGTGATGACATTTCTGGGAGGCAAGCCGCATGAGAGCGGGGCAGTATTGATGGAAGGCTATTACTCAACCCTGAGCAGTTGGATGATCCCTATTGCGAAAGCGATGCAACATTACGGACTGGATATGGAGCAGGCCCTGCATGAATGCGGGCTCGACCTCCGTGAACTGCAGAGCCAGGAAGTGCGGGTTTCAATCCGAAAATTGTCGGCACTGATCGATTATTGTAATCGTTTTTTACCCGAGCAGGATTTTACGGTTCAGATTGCACGGTATTTTCATCCCGGTGTGTTTCATATTCTGGGTTACGCCATGATGTCGGCGGATACGCTGGAAGAGGCGCTGTTGCAGCTTGTCGCCTACAACAGTGTGGTCTGTGATATCAGTAATCTGCAATTAATCGAAAGCCCGGATACTCTGGTACTGGATGTCGCTTTGGTGGCCAGGAATGAGGAACAGTCTCTGCTGATGCGCCGCCAGGAGCTGGAAGCTTTTATGGCGATGGTGGTCAGTTTTGCACGTGATGTGGTTGATGCCGATTTGAAACCGGCTTATGTCACGTTCCAGTTTTCCCCGCCGGCCGATCAAGGGCAGTACCTGACGGCATTCTTCCAGTGCCCGGTCTGCTTTGGTCAGGCGCGTAATTTGCTGGCGTTTGACAGTGGCGGCGCCAGGCAGCCATTGCTCAGCGGCAACCCGGCGATACGCGCAGGACATGAAAAGATCCTCAACGAATTTCTGGCTCGTATCGATCGCAACGATCTGGTGCATCAGGTGAAGTGCAACATTCTTGAACGGCTCTCACTGGGCGCTCCGAGCCAAACCCAAGTGGCGGCTGCGTTAGGGATGAGCGTGCGTAATCTGCAGCGTAAACTCAGTGAGCTCGGCACCAGCTATACGCAGATACTGGAACACAGTCGCCAAACCTTGGCGCTTAACTATATGCGCCGGCAGGATTTATCCTTAAGTGAAATTGGGTATCTGGTGGGCTTTGCCAGCGATGCCAATTTTCACCGCGCGTTCAAGCGCTGGACAGGGCAGGCGCCGGGCGAATACCGTCGTCAGTTGCTGGCCTGACACCTTGTTATCTTCCTTGTCCTTATCTTTGTTTTTGTCCTTGTCTTGGGGCGAGTTGTCGTTGTGAACCGGCCCCGACAATTTTTTTCAATTCTCCCTTGAAGCCAATTCAGATGCCCTTATATCTATTGGTGAAGCAGGAGGTGCCAGACATTGGGCCTTCACAGGTTTGTCCACGAGGAAAACCCGCTTCATGACTGACTTTCGTAATAGTATTGCTTCATAGAAGGATAGTGATTATGCGTACCTTAGATTTTACTCCTCTGTACCGTTCTGCCATTGGTTTCGACCGTCTGTTCAACCAGATGGAGCAAAACCTCAATAACAGCAATGGCGGATATCCTCCATACAACATAGAGCAGCAAGATGAAAACCACTACCGTATTACCATGGCGGTGGCCGGTTTTTCTGAAGCCCAGATGGACATCAGTCAGCATCAAAACCGCCTGATTGTGACGGGTAAACGTGCCGATGCCGACAACAACCAAGAACAGCGCCATTACCTGTATCAGGGTATTGCTGAGCGCGATTTCGAGCGCAAGTTCCAGTTAGCGGACCATGTCAAAGTGGTGGGTGCTTCGATGGAAAACGGTTTGCTACACATCGAACTGGAGCGGGAAGTGCCTGAAGAGGAAAAGCCGCGTAAGATTGCCATCAACGGTCAGCGCTTGATTGGTCGTGATGAATCTGTTGTCAGCGACAGCATTTAAGTTTTCTCTGTCTGTATGGAAGGCCAGCCTCTGCGCTGGCCTTTTTTGTTGATGACCATAACTCCCAGAGCTGCGGCCTATGTTTCACGTGAAACACAGACGGTATCCCACGATGAAGGTTTCACGTGAAACAACACTGTAGTGACGCTTTGGTTTGGATTATCTTCTTTAAGCGATGAACAATTTTCAAGGAAGAAAGCGTGAGCAGGGGTATCAAACCACAACCAATAACGATGAAGCGTCAGCGCGTCGGTGCAGCGTATCTGCAGCAGTTGCTGTCAGCGGATAAGCCCGACGGATTGTCTCTTATTGCTGCTACGCCCCGTCATGAACGCTTCGTTTTCGAATTAAAGAAAGCCGCAGAACGAGAGGCCGTCACACAGATCTTTGGTTGGGATGAAGCGTTGCAGTACCAACTGCATCTGGCTGAGTGGCTGGATTGTAAACCTTTGTTGATTCTGATGGACGGCATACCGCTTGGCAGTGTGTTGCTGGAAACGATGGAGCCGGAGTTTCATCCGACTGCGGAACAAAACAGTGCCAAATTACCGCACAGTTATTTCAGCCGCTTCTTTCTTTTACCGCAATGGCAGGGGCGGGGGATTGGCAGTGCGGTGCTACGCGCAGTGATTGCCTGGTCTGACAAAGCACATCGACCTTGTTGCTTAACGTATTTACAAGGGAATCCAGTGAGCGGATTATATCGGCGGTTCGGATTTGAAACGATCACTGAAGATTCTCAGTTTGTCACCATGGTTTACCATCCGAATACAAAGACAATCCTCTGAGTCACCTGTATCTGCGACATAAATTGTGCTGCTTGCAGACGACTTTGTCTGGGTTCAGATGAACAAACAGGGCAGTGCATGCCCTGTGATTGTCTTTCAAAGATGTGTTCAGTGACACTGTTAGCCTTGCTGATAAGCTTTTGCGATTTCTTCGGCAATGATAGCAATGCCGCGCTGCATCTTTTCATCTTCCTGCACATAGTTCATGCGCAAACATTCATGGCCGTGTTGCCAGTCTTGATCCAAGCCAATGAAAAAATATTCACCGGGCACTATCAATACGCCTCGTGCTTTCAGGCGTCGGTACAGTTCCATGGTGGTGATAGGCAGCTCTTTAAACCACAGCCAAAGGAACATGGCACCTTCCGGTTTATGGATCCGAAAACGCGGGTCTGGAATGGCTTGCTGCAGCCACTGTACCGCCTGCTGCGATTTTTTGTGATAGTAAGGCTTGATGACAGTTTCGCTCAAACGCAATAAGTCGCCTTGCTCAATCATCTTGTTGGCAATGGCAGGGCCGACACTGCCCGGCGCCAGGCTGAGCACACCGTTCATATTGGCCAGCGCTGTGGTGATCTCCTCACTGGCAATGACGATGCCGCAACGCACGCCGGGTAACCCCAGTTTAGAGAGGCTCATGCACAGGATAGTGTTGCGGTTCCAAAAGGGGGTGACGTCTTCAAAAATGATGTCAGGGAACGGCATGCCATAAGCATTATCTATGATTAATGGAATGTTGTGCTGCTGGGCGAGCTGATCCAAATGACGGATTTCTTCATCGGTCAGGACATTGCCGGTCGGGTTGGTCGGCCGCGACGCGCAGATAGCGCCCACACTGTCATCTAGGGTCAGGGCGTTGAAATCGACGTTGTACTTGAACAGGCCATTATCCAGTAAGCTAATCTCCGGTTTATAGGAGATAAACATATCCGGGCTGACGCCGGCATCACCGTAGCCGATATATTCTGGTGCCAGAGGTAGCAGGATTTTCTTGTGACGGCCATCGGGAAACTCGCCAGCCAGCAGGTTGAATAAACTGAAGAAGGCGCTTTGGCTACCGTTGGTCAGGCTGATGTTTTTGCTGCTGATGTCCCAGCCGTAACGCTCACTCAGCAGGGCGGCCAGCGCGTTAATAAAGGTGTTTTTCCCTTGCGGCCCATCATAGTTTGTCATGGCCGCTGCCAGCTCGCCGCTTTGATTCAGACTGTTATTGAGCTGGGTAAAGTACTCCACCATAGCAGGTATCTGTGCCGGGTTACCGCCGCCTAGCATAATGGCTTCCGGATTGCGCAGGCCATCATTCAAATCATCCATTAATTGGGTAATGCCTGAGTAGCGGGCAAACTTGTTACCGAATGTAGAAAACTCCATCTTGCTTCGACCTCAGTGTGTGTCTTGTTGTGATTTTTGGTGGGTGAGCCAGACAACATACAACAATGATACATACAGTGAAAGTGGCTTTGGTCACCGCAGCCCAACATAGTGTTCATCATAGGTTCCACGTGAAACACAGACGTAAATCAGGCGTGTCACCTTAAGTTTAGATGAAGCTATCCGGTGAACCGCTGTGGTGGTGGCACGGCCCTCACTGGTGCGAGATGAGAGGGTGATGAGTCGTGCAGTGATGAGTGCGATGCTGAATATTTAGGTGTGTTGATCCCGCGGTTGGTGCTTGCATAATGGGCCGGGTGTTGTAACCTTTAGTGGCGCTGCCTGCGCCTCCTGCTCGCGGAAAGGATAGTATCCAGGGTCACTGGCTTTGCTGTAACACAGCCGACAACGTATTTCTGCCTTCTCTTCTGTCAGGCGAGCACAGGAGTTAAAGAGAATGGAGAAATCATGAATTCAGACAATGCGTTTTCGTTCAACCCGTTTTCGTTCAACCTAAGCTATCTCAAATCCCAGGCTAAGCATCGCCTGAAAGCCGTACGCCGCGGCGATTACCATGCCTTGCAATCCGTTCAGCAGTTACATCCGAAACAGGCACAGCTCAATCCGGACAATATCAAATTGGCAGATATCCAATTCGTGATGGCCAGGGAGTGTGGGCTGCCCAGCTGGAGCCGCTTGAAACACCATGCTGAAATGCTTGAGCATCACAAACAGCAAATAGCGCAGGGTAGTGAAGCGCTGGATAAGGATCTCGCCACATTACACATTCGCTGCGGTCATGATATTGCGCAGCGCTTAGAGCAGGCGGGCTTTCATGGCGACTTCCTGCCTTTTATCGATCCCTACTGCATGGGCCCGCTCAGCGTAGCGCCCGATTTCGAATGGCAACGTGCTGAATACATCCGGCAGTATTTACTGAGTGAGATCGGCGATCCGCGCACGACGGATGACATCCTGACTGAGACGGCGGATAAGCTAGCGCAGCTCGCACAACCTGATTATCACCGGCTGGTATTCTGGGTGGAGCATGATAATTACGATCAACTTATGCTGATACGCCTGCTGACGCATCTGGCGACACTGCCGGGTGTGGCTGGCCGTCAGCTTGAGATCATTGAAGTAAATCATTTTCCGGCTAACACCCGTTTTATCGGGCTGGGCCAGTTACCCGCCGAAGGGCTGAGATCGCTCTGGCAGCACAGACGGCCTGTCGATGCCATTACCTTGGAGAGAGCAGGAGTGCTGTGGCAGGGATTCTGTTCCCCTGATCCTGCGGCGCTGCTTGCTTTGCTTGATGCCTCCTGGCTGAGCCAGTTCGAAAACATGGCGCAGGTGATACGTCGTCATTTGCAGGAGCTGCCGCATCAGCAATCCGGCTTAAGCCTGACTCAGTCGTTGGCACTGTCTGTGTTGTCGGCATCGGGCCCGATGACGGTTGCCGATCTGTTTCGTGGCTATCAAGCGCTGGAGCCGTTACCCTTTTTGGGCGATTTGATGTTCTGGGTATTGCTCAAGCCGTTGCTGCAAAGCCAACAGCCTTTAATCTGTCTGGAGCCATCAACCGGCTCAGCTTCCTGGCAGGAGCAGACTGTCAGCATCACTGAACTGGGTCGATTATGCCTGTCACAGCAGCAAAAGATGGTGTCCAGTACGTATTGGGTCGGGGGGATAAAAGTCAGTCCTGAACAACATTGGACCTGGGATCATGTATCGCTGTCTTCATTGCATCTGGTTCAAGGTTAACCGAGTCAAGCAGACATATGGTTTGGTGTTTCACGTGAAACACTCTGTGGCAGCAAGCCGGCTGTCAGGTGTTTAGCTCTGGCTGGCAGCTTTTGGTGCCGGGCGAGAAAGGACAAGCAGGTACCAGCAGGTAAAACAAAGCCCGCATCAGCGGGCTTTGTGATCAGGCTAGATAGTCAGTGACGCTCATCAATGGCATCAGTTCTGAAGCAGTGAAATATCTGCCACTTTGAGGAACTGATTACGTAGTTGGTTAAGTATTGTCAGACGGTTCACTTTCAGGGCTTGGTCATCAGCCATTACCATGACGTTGTCGAAGAAGGCATCGACCGAATCGCGCAGGGTAGCCAGCTCTGAAAGGGCTTGCTGATAATCACCGGCAGCAAAAACAGGGGTCAGTTTAGCGGTAACCGCTTCTACGTTTTTCGCCAGGGCTTTTTCGGCTTCTTCAACCAGCAACTGGCTGTCGATTGCCGCAGGTAACTCACCGTCAAATTTCGCCAGGATGTTGCCAACACGCTTATTGGCCGCAGCCAGCGATTCCGCCGCATCCAGAGAGCGGAAATGACTGACCGCTTTAACGCGCTTATCAAAGTCAGCTGGTGAGGTAGGGCGACGGGCCAAAACGGCCTGAATCACATCAACCGTGTGGCCTTCATCCTGATACCAGGCACGGAAGCGGCCCAGCATGAAATCAATCACATCGGCTTCTACGTTATGGTTCGTCAGCTTATGGCCAAACAGCTCTTTGGCTTTGGCAATCATATCGACCAGATCCAGCTGATAGCCTTTTTCTACCATGATGCGCAGGGCACCCAAAGCGGCACGGCGCAGCGCGAACGGGTCGTTGGCACCTTTAGGGTGCTGGCCGATACCGAAGATACCTACCAGGGTGTCCATTTTGTCAGCCAGTGCAACTGCAGCGGCGACATCGGAACCCGGCAGGCTGTCGCCGGCAAAACGGGGCATGTATTGCTCGTTGAGCGCCACTGCGACATCTTCGTGCTCACCGTCAAGCCGCGCATAGTGCATGCCCATTACGCCCTGAGTATCGGTAAACTCGAAGACCATGGATGTCATCAGATCGCACTTCGACAGCAGGCCAGCACGCTCTGCGTGTTCAACATCGGCACCAATTTGCTGAGCGATGTAACCGGACATCGCGGTAATACGATCTGTCTTGTCACGTAGGGTGCCCAGCTGTTTCTGGAACAGCACGCTGTCCAGCTCGTGCAGACGATCAACCAGCGGGCGCTTACGGTCGGTATTAAAGAAGAATTCAGCATCCGCCAGACGAGGACGGACGACTTTCTCGTTCCCCTCGATAATGTGGCGCGGCTCTTTCGACACTATGTTCGACACGAAGATGAACTTAGGCAGCAGCTTGCCCGCCGCGTCATAGACAGGGAAGTACTTCTGGTCACCTTTCATGGTGTACACCAGGGCTTCTGCCGGTACGTTCAGGAATTCTTCTTCAAAAGAGGCGGTCAGGACAACCGGCCACTCGACCAGAGAGGTGACTTCTTCAACCAGCTCGTCTTCCAGATCGGCGGTGCCGCCAACGGCAATGGCGGCTTCTTTGGCGCCAGCAATGATGTGCGCCTTACGAGTGTCGTAGTCAGCGATCACTTTACCGCGCTCTTCCAGGATGGCAGGGTACTGATCAGCATGTTCAATGCTGAACTCTGCTTCACCCATAAAACGGTGGCCACGAATGGTACGCGCCGATTCCACACCCAGAATCGTGCCTGGGATCAGCTCGTTATTGAGCAGCATGACCAGGGTTTTTACCGGGCGGATAAATTGGGTCTCTTTATCGCCCCAGCGCATAGGTTTCGGGATAGGCAGTTTAGCCAGTGCCGCCGCTGCCAGTTCGCACAGCAGCTCGGTTGCGGCTTTACCTTTAACGGCTTCTTTGTACAGTAACCATTCGCCTTTGTCTGTCTGCAGGCGTTCAGCCTGCTCGACAGTAATACCGTTTCCGCGCGCCCAGCCCTGAGCGGCTTTGGTCGGGTTGCCGTCAGCATCGAAAGCAACGCTGATCGCCGGACCGCGCTTTTCGACCACTTTATCGGCCTGGCCTTCCGCCAGTGCGGTGACTTTCAGAGCCAGCCGGCGTGGTGCGGCGTACCATTTGATATGGTCAAAGGCTAATTCGGCCGCGTTCAGTTCCGCCGTGAAGTTGTCGGCAAAGGCTTCTGCCAGGGTGCGCAAGGCTTTTGGTGGTAGCTCTTCCGTACCCAGTTCAATCAGAAAATTCTTGTCAGCCATGCGTGATCCTTACTTGTCTTTTTTACACATCGGGAAGCCAAGTGCTTCACGAGAGGCATAGTAGGCTTCAGCCACTTGCTTGGTCAGGTTTCGGATGCGCAGGATATATCGCTGACGCTCAGTCACCGAGATCGCTTTACGGGCATCCAGCAGGTTGAAGGCATGGCCAGCTTTCAGAATACGCTCGTAAGCCGGCAGCGGCAGAGGCTGTTCCAGTTCAAGCAGTGATTTACATTCTTTCTCGCATTGATCAAAGAAGGTAAACAGGAAGTCGACATCAGCGTATTCAAAGTTGTAGGTCGATTGTTCTACTTCGTTCTGGTGGAAAATGTCACCGTAGGTCACTTTACCTAAAGGTCCGTCGGTCCATACCAGATCATACACAGAATCGACGCCCTGGATGTACATGGCCAGACGCTCGATACCGTAAGTAATTTCACCGGTTACCGGCTTACATTCCAGGCCGCCGACTTGCTGGAAGTAGGTGAACTGGGTGACTTCCATCCCGTTCAGCCACACTTCCCAGCCCAGACCCCAGGCACCCAGAGTCGGGTTTTCCCAGTTGTCTTCCACGAAGCGGATGTCATGCACCTGAGTGTCTACGCCCAGCGCTTCCAGCGAACCCAGGTAGAGTTCCTGAATGTTGTCAGGCGATGGTTTGATGATCACCTGAAACTGGTAATAGTGCTGCAGTCGGTTAGGGTTTTCACCGTAACGGCCGTCGGTCGGGCGGCGTGATGGCTGCACATAGGCAGCCGCAATCGGCTCCGGGCCCAGAGCACGCAGGCAGGTCATTGGATGCGAGGTACCGGCACCCACTTCCATATCCAGCGGCTGCACGATAGTACAACCTTGCTGGCCCCAGTAATCCTGAAGCGCCAGAATCATGCCCTGAAAGGTCTTGATGTCGTATTTTTGCATTGTCAGCTTCGCGAGATCCGTTGATATAAGTAGAAAAGATAACAATCCAGTATACCTTGGGTCGCCTTGAGGGAGTAGGGGCAGCGCACGTTTTTTGTGCATAACAGTATCGAATGTAAATTTTTGTCATCAGGCTTCCGCTATAAGCAGAAACAGGGTAAAAAATTGACAGGTTTTTGATATCTGCAGCCTCTACTTGACTACAATGCAGCAGGATTATGCTTAGCGGAAATGGCGTTCCGCCTGGCAAACTGACAATTTATCGGGGAAAGAACATGCAACAACATCATGCAACGACATCACGTAAGTGGGTACGCGCTATCCTTTTGGCCGGTGTTACCTCTATGGTAGCTACGGGCTGTACCACAGTTAACCCCTATACGCGTGAAGATCAGACGGCAAAATCAACCAGTGGTGCACTGATTGGTGCCGTTGCTGGCGCGGCTATCGGTGTGGCCTCTTCAAGCAAAAGCGATCGGGGTAAAGGTGCGCTGATCGGTGCGGCTTCCGGCGCGGCGCTGGGCGGCGGTGTCGGCTACTATATGGATGTGCAGGAAGCGAAACTGCGTCAGCAACTGGAATCAACCGGTATCAGTGTGACGCGTGAAGGCGATCAGATCGTGCTGAACATGCCAAACTCAATCACTTTCGGTGTCGACCAGTCTAACCTGAGCCAGCAGGCGATGAGTGCACTGCAAAACGTGGCTCTGGTGGTGAAGGAATACGATAAAACCCAGCTGAATGTTTACGGTTTTACTGACAGCACAGGGTCTGAATCTTATAACCTGCGCTTGTCTCAGGTTCGTGCCAGTGAAGTCAGCAACTACCTGGTTCGCACGGGTGTAGCGGCGCAGCGTGTACTGGCGAAAGGTATGGGTGAAGCTCACCCGATCGCTTCCAATGGCAGCGATCAGGGGCGTGCTCAAAACCGCCGGGTGGAAATTGTCTTAAGCCCGACCGCGTCTTAATCACACTAACAGCATGTGTTTTGGAAGGAAGGGAAGCCATTGGCTTCCCTTTTTCGTCACTTGATTCCGGGGGCCATTCTGGCTATCATGCCAGCTCCTTTGGGGAGTAGCCTTCCGTTCTGACGGAACAATCATCAACATAATTGAAGCAAAATCTTCATGGTGATTGTGACTGACCATTACTCCGGTCAGTTTGGCGAGACCATAGGCAAATCGACATGAACCGGGGTGGGGCGTGTCTGTTTGTCTTTGGTTAAAATTATAATCCTCGCCCCAATGAGCATGTCGTGAGCATTTTAGCTGTTTCAATTACTACGGTCGCCCTGGCTGAGATTGGGGACAAAACCCAGCTGCTGTCATTGTTGCTGGCCAGTCGTTACCGTAAGCCTGTTCCTATCATTCTGGCCATTTTCCTGGCGACCTTGGCCAACCATGCTTTGGCGGCCTGGTTGGGGGTGGTCGTTGCTGATTACTTATCGCCTGAGATTTTAAAATGGGTGCTGGTCGTGAGTTTTGTGGTGATGGCGGGCTGGATTTTGATCCCGGATAAACTGGATGACGATGAAACCATTTCAAACCGCGGCCCGTTTGTTGCCAGTTTTATTGCTTTTTTTGTGGCGGAAATCGGTGATAAAACCCAGGTGGCAACCACCATGCTCGGAGCAAAATACCATGACGGTCTGATGCTGGTCGTGCTGGGCACCACTATTGGGATGCTGCTGGCGAATGTGCCCGTTGTGCTGATCGGTAAGCTGTCTGCTGACAAAATGCCGCTGGGGTTAATCCGCAAAGTGACCGCTGCGCTGTTTGCTGTGCTGGCGCTGGGCGCTGCTTTTGGCCTGTAGCCCGTAGCGAGCGGGGAGCGGGCGTTATGCCTGCGATTAATGAGATTGTCATAAGGCAGCGTTAGGCTGCCTTACTTATTTTTGTAACTTGTTGCTATGACTTGCCCTTACGGATCAGGAAGCGGTATGGCAGAGAGTCTGTTTCCGCTGCCAGCAGCGTATGGTCCATAAACCGGCAAAAGCTGGGGATGTCTCTGGTTGTTGATGGGTCATCGGCCAGCACTAATAATGTGTCGCCATCTGCCATCCTGCGAATCGTTTTACGCACCATCATGACAGGTTCCGGACAACGCAGCCCTTGTGCTTCCAGATTGTGAGTGGCGGATTCAAATTTCGTGATCATAGTGAAGCCATATCGTAAATGAGAGCCAGATCATACTCACGGATAATAAACAATCAACCGGGGGTTGGCAAAGGTAACAATTATGTGTAACTTAGTTAACAACTTGTTAACCAATTTGTCATCGCAGGGAGGCGGAGATGATTACTCAGATGGATAGACTGACTATTTACTGTGTGCTGTGCTTTATCGCTTTCTGCTCTATTGTACTGCGCAATGCAAACGATTTAACTCTCTTTTCGCTGGCAGGCTTAGTTGCCGCGGCGATCGGACTCTGGCTCGAGCTCTCTCATTCTCCTGAGCTTGAAGAAGAGGAAAGCTAACTTTCACATCTACTACACTCCCCAGTTTTCTTGGGCTTCCCCGCTTTTATAGCGGGATTTTTTTTATCCGGGGTACAGAAAAAATCACCCGGCCCGTGTGGCCGACCGGGTGATGAGAGATGGTTTATCAGGACAGTTTAACCAGCGTGCGCCCGGTGACCTGGCCTTTAATGATAGCTTGGGCAAATTCCGGTACTTGTTCCAGCGAAATGGTTTGTCCTGCTTGCTGATAAAAACTATCCGGCTGCAATTCACTCAGGCGCTGCCATGCCTGCTGGCGTTTTTCGAAAGGGCAATAGACAGAATCGATCCCCAACAGCCGTACATTTCGCAGGATGAAAGGCATCACTGTGGTCGGTAAATCAAAACCGCCGGCCAGTCCGCAGGCTGCAACCGCACCATTATAATCCATTTGGGTCAGCACTTTGGCCAGGACTTTACTGCCCACAGTGTCGACTGCACCCGCCCAGCGCTGTTTCTCCAGCGGTTTGGCCGCTTCCTCCAGTTCACTGCGATCAATGATGGAGGTCGCCCCCAGTTGCCTGAGCAGATCGCCATTTTGCGAGGCGCGCCCGGTGACAGCGGCGATGCGATAACCCAGCTTAGCCAGGAGCGTTACCGCGACAGAGCCGACACCGCCACTGGCACCGGTGACCAGAATCTCGCCAGACTCGGGCGTGATACCAGCATCTTCCAGCGCCTGGATACAGAGCATAGCGGTTAAGCCGGCGGTGCCGATAACCATCGCCTGTTCGGCGTTTAAACCCGCGGGCAGCGGAACCAGCCAGTCGGCTTTCACGCGGGCCTGCTGAGCCATGCCGCCCCAGTGATTTTCACCTACGCCCCAGCCGGTCAGTACCACAGGATCGCCCGCCTGGTAGCGGCTATCACTGGATGTGATGACAGTACCGGCAAAGTCGATACCTGGCACCATGGGGAATTGGCGGATAATTTTGCCAGCGCCTGTGATAGCCAGGCCATCTTTGTAATTGAGTGAGGAATAGTCGACAGCTACTGTGACATCGCCGTCCGGCAGCTGGCTGCTGTCAATGTCGCCAACATGAGCTTGGGTGGTGTTATCTTGCTGGTTGAGGATCAGTGCCTTAAACATTACGGTTCTCCGTGCTGGGAATAAGCGTCTGTCTGTGATTGTAATGAGTCAGAGTGTCTCATATCTGAACCTAAAACAACTTTTTGTCTGATTATTGATATAAAAAAGCCCGCGACAGGTGCGGGCTTAATCGGTGTGGTGATAACGGGTTAGTCGTCGACGCGCTCAAAGATGGTCGCAATGCCCTGACCCAGGCCGATACACATGGTCGCCAGGCCGTATTTCACATTCTGATGTTCCATCAGGTTGATCAGCGTAGTTGAGATACGTGTACCGGAACAGCCCAGAGGGTGACCCAGTGCAATGGCACCGCCGTTGAGGTTCACTTTTTCATCCATCGCATCCAGCAGACCCAGATCTTTGGCACATGGCAGCGACTGAGCCGCAAAGGCTTCGTTCAGCTCGATCATGCCGATATCATCGATAGTCAGTCCGGCACGTTTCAGCGCTTTCTTCGACGCCGGTACCGGGCCGTAACCCATGATAGATGGATCGCAACCGGCTACCGCCATTGACTTGATGCGGGCACGAATACGCAGTCCCAGTTCTTTGGCTTTGCTTTCGCTCATGATCAGCATGGCTGAAGCACCGTCAGACAGGGCAGAGGATGTGCCGGCTGTCACTGTGCCGTTGGCCGGGTCGAACACAGGGCGCAGACCCGCCAGACCTTCAACTGTGGTTTCCGGGCGAATCACTTCATCATAGTCGAAGACTTTCAGTACGCCGTTCTCGTCATGGCCTTCAGTGGGCAGGATTTCATTTTTGAAGCGGCCTTCAACGGTAGCGGCATAAGCGCGCTGGTGAGAGCGTGCAGCAAACGCATCCTGCTGCTCACGGCTGATGCCGTGCATACGGCCCAGCATTTCAGCGGTCAGACCCATCATACCGGCAGCCTGAGCCACAGACTTAGACAGGCCAGGGTGGAAATCCACCCCGTGGTTCATTGGCACGTGGCCCATGTGCTCCACACCGCCGACCAGGCAGATCTCGGCATCACCGACCATGATGGCACGGGTGGCGCTGTGCAGTGCGTCCATAGAAGAACCGCACAGGCGGTTAATGGTGGTGGCACCGACAGTGTGCGGGATACCTGCCAGCAGTGCCGCGTTACGGGCAACGTTGAAGCCTTGCTCCAGGGTCTGCTGGACACAGCCCCAGTAGATATCTTCAATGGCCGTTGGGTCAACCTGAGGGTTACGCTCCAGCAGGCCTTTCATCAGGTGTGCCGACAAATCTTCAGCACGTTTGTTACGGAAAGCACCGGCTTTTGAACGCCCCATAGGGGTACGGATGCAATCAACAATTACGACGTTATTCATGTGTGTGTTCCTCGTCCTTAAGCGTTTACTGGTGCGTTGTAATAGCTTTCGCCTTTAGCGGCTTTGTCACGAAGACCGGCAGGGACTTCGTAAACAGCGCCCAGATGCGCGAATTTTTCTGCCATTGCGACATAGTTCGCCAGGCCGATTGAATCCAGGTAACGGAACACTCCGCCGCGGAACGGAGGGAAGCCCAGGCCGTAGACCAGCGCCATATCCGCTTCTGCCGGTGTGGCGATAATGCCTTCTTCCAGACAGCGTACCACTTCGTTAATCATAGGCACCATGGTACGGGCGATGATGTCTTCATCACTGAAATCAGCGGCACGGCTGACAACAGGGGCCAGCAGCTCAGCCACTTCTGGTGCCAGATCTTTCTTCGGCTTGCCTTTTTTATCGACCGAGTAGGCATAGAAGCCTTTGCCGTTTTTCTGGCCCAGACGCTGGCTTTCGAACATCACGTCGACCGCATCTTTGTAGTCTTTACCCATGCGCTCCGGGAAGCCTTCTGCCATCACAGCCTGGGCATGGTGCGCGGTGTCGATACCGACAACATCCAGCAGGTAAGCCGGGCCCATAGGCCAGCCGAATTTCTTCTCCATGACTTTATCAACTTTGGTAAAGTCAGCGCCGTCACGCAGCAGCAGGCTGAAACCGGCAAAGTAAGGGAACAGGACGCGGTTGACGAAGAACCCTGGGCAGTCGTTGACCACGATAGGGGATTTGCCCATTTTGGCCGCGTAAGCCACCACGCGTGAAATGGTCTCTTCCGAGGTGTGCTCACCGCGGATAATTTCCACCAGTGGCATGCGGTGTACAGGGTTGAAGAAGTGCATGCCGCAGAATTTTTCCGGGCGCTTCAGCGATTTCGCCAGCAGGTTGATTGGAATGGTCGAAGTGTTCGAAGTGATCACCGTATCTTCGCCGACACGCTCTTCCACTTCCGCCAGCACAGCGGCTTTCACTTTCGGGTTCTCAACCACAGCTTCAACAATCACATCGGCTTCTTCAATGCCTGCGTAATGCAGCGTTGGCTGGATGGATGCCAGGATTTTCGCCATTTTCAGGCCGTTCAGCTTACCGCGCTCCAACTGTTTGTTCAGCAGTTTAGAGGCTTCATTCATCCCCAGATCCAGCGATGGCTGAGCGATGTCTTTCATGATAACCGGTACGCCTTTCAATGCAGACTGGTAGGCAATACCGCCGCCCATAATACCGGCACCCAGAACGGCTGCGCGCTGGGTGTCTTTGCCTTCTTTAGCAGCTTGCTTCGCTTTGCCCTTGATGTACTGATCATTGAGGAAGATACCGACAAGCGCTGGGGCGACGTCACTTTTAGCCAGAGTCACGAAACCTTTGTTTTCAACTTGCAGGGCTTCATCACGGCTCATGCCAGCGGCTTGTTCAATACACTTAACCGCAGTGATTGGGGCAGGATAGTGAGGACCGGCCACTTGCATCACCATGCCTTTGGCCATAGTGAAGCTCATGGTCGCTTCGATTTTGTTCAGTTTCAGTGGCGCTTTTTTCTGCTCACGGCGTGCTCGCCATTCCAGCTTGCCGGCAATGGCATCTTTCAGCATGGTCAGCGCGGCGTCGCGCAGGATCTCTGGTGCCACAACGGCATCCACAATCCCAAGTTTTAAGGCTTCGTCAGCTTTTTTGGCTTTGCCGCCAGCAATGATATCCATGGCCGGATCGGCGCCAATCAGGCGAGGCAGGCGTACGGAGCCACCCCAGCCAGGCATAATGCCCAATTTGGTTTCTGGCAGGCCTACCAGCGCAGTATGGTCTGCAACGCGCATGTCGGTTGCCAGCACGCACTCACAGCCGCCACCCAATGCAAAGCCGGTAATGGCGGTGATGGTTGGGACAGGGATGTCTTCCAGGCGGTTAAAAATGACATTGGCTTCTGCCAGCCAGCTGGACAGAACATCAGCGTCTTGGGTCATGATGTCAGGAAACTCGGTGACGTCCGCACCAACAATAAAGGCGGATTTACCGGAAGTCAGGATGACGCCTTTCAGTTCATTTTGCTGATACAGCGCGTTGATAGCTTCACTGAGGTTTTCCAGGGTCTTGCGATCAAGCTTGTTGACGCTGCCTGGCGCATTGAAGTTGATTTCCGCAATGCCATCTTCCAGATAGCTTACGGATAGGGTTTCACCTTGGTAAATCATGTTCTATCTCCGTGAATACCGGTTCAATGCCGGTTTGATTTTGACTGGTTTGGCCTCCAACCAGGTTAAAGATTAGTCTGAACCTGTTGCAAAGGGATTTCAACACCTATTTTAAACAATTGTTTAAACTTTGATATTGGTATGTAACTGAACTTGGTTCACATAGCTTGTGTTTGACTTATCCAGGAATTTCCCGGCATCGGTATTGTGTTTTATGTGAATAATATCAATGCTTTGTGTGTTTTTTTTGACAGTGTGCCACCATGCCTTCGCGGTGAGCTTTCATCCATGTATAGCTCATGAAAGTGATAACAATGGCGTTACCTGTTGAAAGTTGTGCAGGCTGTTGCGAACGAACAGCCAAACCCACTTGCATTACCTGAATGGAAAAGCCTGGTTGATAGACGGCGCTTCGGCTCTTTGTTGTTCGCTGTGATTCTGTGAGCGCGTTTATGCTATTCTTGCGCCTTTATATGGCGTGATGTGAGCAGGCAAAATGGATCAGGCTCCTTATCTAATACCAGCGGAACCCGTTGTTTTCGAACAAGAGATCAAAAAAAGCCGCTTCATTACCTATTTAGCCCACACGCCAGGTGCGGAGGCAGCGAAAGCCTTTGTGCAGAGCATCAAATCACGGCATGCGGATGCCCGTCACAATTGCTGGGCTTTCGTCGCCGGCCGCCCTGAAGATTCCATGTCGTGGGGATTCAGTGATGACGGCGAGCCCTCCGGAACGGCGGGTAAGCCTATGCTGGCCCAGCTCAGTGGCAGTGGGGTCGGTGAAATAACCGCTGTAGTCACGCGTTACTACGGCGGTATCCGGCTGGGGACAGGCGGACTAGTGAAGGCGTATGGCGGCGGGGTGCAGCAGGCGCTTGCTGTGCTCATCACCAAAGAAAAGGTCATTACTTCACCACTTTATGTCCGCTGTGCGTATAATCAGGTGCCTTTACTTGAGGCTGTGATCGCTGAGCATCATGCTGAAGTGCAGCGCGCCGATTACGGGGTTGAGGTCACCATGGACATTCTGCTTGATGCTCGCTTAGCCGCAACATTCAAGGCAGTGCTGATCAATCGCAGTGGCGGCCGGATTGTGATTCAGGACGCAGACAATATTTTGAAGAACTACAAGTGAGCGCCCGCTAGATTATGCAAATTCGTTCCATTATCCGTATCGTTGGCCTGTTACTGGCGCTATTTAGCGTCACTATGCTGGTACCGGCCCTTATAGCCTTGCTGTACCGTGACGGTGCGGGTTTCCCTTTCGTGGTGACCTTCTTTATTTTGCTGGCAGGCGGGGCGGCACTCTGGCTGCCAAATCGTCATCAAAGGCGAGAGCTGAAAGCCCGTGACGGATTTTTGATTGTTGTGCTGTTCTGGACAGTTATCGGCAGCGCCGGTGCAGTGCCCTTTATTTTGTCTAAGACACCGGATCTCTCTTTTACCGATTCATTTTTTGAGTCGTTTTCAGCGCTGACGACCACTGGCGCCACCGTTATTGTCGGGCTTGATGAATTACCCAAAGCCATCTTGTTCTACCGGCAAATGCTGCAGTGGTTTGGCGGTATGGGGATCATTGTGCTGGCCGTGGCCATCTTACCTGTGTTGGGTATCGGTGGTATGCAGCTTTACCGGGCTGAAATCCCGGGACCAGTCAAGGACAGCAAGATGACGCCCCGTATTGCTGAAACCGCCAAGACGCTCTGGTACATCTATCTGACGCTGACGGTTGCCTGCGCCGGTGCTTTCTGGGTGGCAGGGATGGATCTCTTTGATGCCATTGCACACAGCTTTTCGACTGTCGCGATTGGCGGCTTCTCTACCCATGATGCCAGTATCGGCTATTACAACAGTACCGCCATTAATATGGTCACCGTGGTCTTTCTGTTGATCTCCGCCTGTAACTTTTCATTGCACTTTGCGGCATTTTCCAACCGAGGCCATAACTTGCGGACCTATTGGCGCGATCCCGAGTTCAAAGCCTTTCTCGTGATACAGCTTATCCTGCTGCTTATTTGCTACGGCATGCTAATGAAGCACCAAACCTATGACAGTTGGTGGGCAACGCTGGATCAGGCACTGTTTCAAACTGTGTCTATCTCAACGACAGCCGGTTTTACCACAACCGGTTTTTCGGAATGGCCGCTTTTTCTGCCCGTATTGCTGCTGTTCTCTTCCTTTATAGGAGGCTGTGCCGGATCCACGGGCGGCGGGATTAAAGTGATTCGCGTACTGCTGTTGTTTTTGCAAGGCGTCAGGGAGCTTAAACGTCTGGTGCATCCCCGTGCTGTGTATACCATCAAAGTCGGCAACAAAGCCCTGCCGCAACGTGTGGTGGATGCGGTCTGGGGATTCTTCTCAGCCTATGCGTTAGTGTTTGTTATCTGCATGCTGGTGCTGGTCGGGACCGGAATGGATGAGCTGACGGCATTTTCGGCAGTCGCTGCCACCCTCAATAACCTGGGCCCGGGGCTAGGGCAAGTTGCCGTTCATTTCGGGGAGGTGAACGACGCGGCGAAGTGGACATTAATTGTGGCTATGCTGTTTGGGCGTCTTGAGGTATTCACCTTACTGGTGTTATTCACCCCGACATTCTGGCGAAACTAAGGAGAAGTGTGTGGAGAAGGTTTTATTACTGCATTCCAGCTGTGACGGTCAAACCATCAAAATATTACGCTATATAGAGCAGCAGTTAGGCGGGCACTATCAGTGTGAGACCCAGGATATTCATCCGTCACCTGAGATAGACTTCACTCGCTATGATCGAGTGTTGATTGGTGCTTCTGTTCGATATGGCCATTTAAACAAAAAGCTGTACCAGTTTGTAGAGCAGAATCAGCAAGCTCTGGAGAAACATAAAACGGCTTTCTTCTGTGTCAACCTGACCGCGCGCAAACCCGGCAAGGATACACCGGAGACCAGCGTCTATGTGCAGAAGTTCCTGCAAAAATCGCCCTGGCAGCCCAAACTCTTGGCGGTCTTCGCCGGAGCGCTGCGTTATCCGCGCTATAACTGGTTTGACCGAACCATGATTCAGCTCATTATGCGGATGACAGGCGGGGAAACAGATACGACAAAAGAAGTTGAATATACGGATTGGGACAGGGTTAGTGCTTTTAGCCAGGCATTCAGGCAACTTTAATGGCTAAAAAGGGGTGCTTTTGGTGAGCTTTTGTTCGAAAAACAATAAAATCAAAAAAAACCTGAAAATGCGCTTGCGCCCTGAATTAAAGTCCCTATAATGCCGCCTCACTGAACGGGGTTACGGCGAAGAAAGCTGAAAACCAAAGGTTCACAGGAAAGTTGTTCTGAAATAGATTGAAAAAAGTGTTTGACACTGTTTTTCATTTCGATAGAATAGCCGCCCTGTCCACGACAAGCCAACGGCAAGTCTGGAAAAGCTCTTTAACAATTTGACCATGCAATCTGT